>CAZIIX010000001.1:0-17537 GCA_964539345.1 uncultured Actinomycetes bacterium
TACCCAGACGGGACTTCCACCCGCAAGCCCGATACAGCTTTCAGAACGCACCATGTGACCAGTCTAAGGCGGCGTTGCAAATTTGCAACATGTTAAGAAATCGGCCGACAGCTAACGCGTTCCCACGACCTGTGAGGTCCCCTCACACGTCATCCGAGCGGTCGCCGCCAGCGGACCTGTTCCAGCGACCAGAGGGCGCCGCCGGGCTCAGACCGATCACTCCCCGCTGCTTCGACCCTGCGCCTTCGCTGCCGTATCCATGACGCCTGGGCCAGCCGACTTCCCGGCACCCGCGCTTCCATCGACTGCCGTCTCGGTCGGGCCCGATGTCGCTCCGACCTCCGCGCCCGGAGTCGTTGCCGAGCCAGCCACCGGCTCCGCGTCGGAGGATTTCTCGTCGCCCCCGGCCGCGACGGACTCGCCCGGGCCCATCTCCGGCACCGGCTTGCCGTCCGGGCCGAGGTCCTGGTGCACCCGCCGGATATGCCGGTTCATGGACTTGACCAGGAAGAACAGCGCCGTGCCGAGGAACAGCCAGATCAGCAGCCCGGCGGGCGCGGCCTTGCCCCACTCCGGTCCGCGGCCCGACGAGGGGTCGTAGTCACCCGGCTGGACCGCGACCCAGGCGGCCCCGGCCCGATGCATCCATTCCACTGCCGGACCCGCGATCGCCGTGAACGTCGTCATCCCGTACTCACCCGTTCCGATATGCCGGTGAACAGATCATCCTCCGGCGTCGCCGCATCCACCAGGTTGCGCACCAGCTCGTAGTCGTCGGTGCCCCACGCCGCGGCCTCGACGTCGTGCGGGACGGCGAACCAGTGGCCGGCGGTCGGGTCGATCTGCGTCACATGCGCCTTGAGCGCGGCATCCCGCGCGCCATAGAACTCCGCCACCGGGATGCGGGTCGTCACCCGGTCGCTGCGGTCGGCCCGACCGTGCTTGTCCATCCGGGCGATCCACTCGTCGAACGGGCCGCTCCCGTCGTGCGCCCGCATCGCGTCGTTGATCGCCACCAGCCGCCGCCGGGAGAATCCGCCGTGGTAGTAGAGCTTCAGCACCTGCCACGGTTCGCCCGCATCCGGGAACGCGTCCGGATCGGCCGCAGCATCGAACGCGGCCACCGACACCTCGTGTGTGCGGATGTGGTCCGGGTGCGGGTATCCGCCGCTCTCGTCGTAGGTGATCATCACCTGGGGCCGGAACGCGCGAATCAGCCGGACCAGCGCCTCCACCTCGGTGTCCAGATCCAGCGCCGCGAAACATCCCTCGGGCAGGTCCCACTCCTCCGGCGGGCCCTCGTGATAGCCGGAGTCCTCGAAGCCGAGCCAGACATGGTCGACGCCCAGGATCTCCGCGGCCTCGGCCATCTCGCGCCGCCGCACCTCGACCATCGGCTCGTCGGTGGCGACATAGTTCTTGTTCAGGATGTCCCCGCGCTCACCGCCGGTGCAGGAGACGACCATCACGCCGGCACCCATCGCCGAGTACTTGGCGAGCGTCGCCGCACCCTTGCTGGACTCGTCGTCCGGGTGCGCATGCACGGCCATCAGCCGCAGCGGCGCGGCCGCGGCGGACTCGGCGCGCGGCCGAACCGCACCCGCACCCGCACCCGCCATCACGCTGCCGTTCGACGACCCCGCATGGCCATCGAACACAGTGTGACCATCGAACGCAGTGTCATCGATCGCCGCGCCCATCGCCGGTCGAGCCTCGCTCACGTTGAAACCTCACTCTTTCGTCCTCGGCCGTGGGCCGAGCACCTCCATTGTCCCCCGCTGCGCCACCGGGGACACAGCGCCCCACAGGGTTCAGCGCAGCAACGGTCCAGGCTATTCCATGGCGACCGGGCCGGCCATGACGAGGTATGACGGGTCCTGTTCCCGCAGCCGGCACCGGATGGTGCGCATCATGCTAGAATGGGCCGCAATCGTCGCGGCTCCTGCTGGGGGCCGCGACGTTGTCTGTGGCTCCCTCGACCGAGGAAGCGGCAGCGAGTCACGCTCGCATTCACAGACGGCAACCGGGCCGCCCCACATCGGGATGACCCGGGATCACAGGCCCGCGCAGCCACCGGCCGCGCGGGCCGCACGCATAGTAAGGAGTGATCATGACCGCAGCGGATCAGACCTGGTTGACCCAGGATGCCTTCGACCGTCTCAAGGCGGAACTCGATGAGCTGGTGGGCAACCGCAAAGCGCTGGCGGATGAGATCAATGCGCGCCGTGAAGAGGGCGACCTGAAGGAGAACGGCGGCTACCACGCCGCGCGTGACGAGCAGGCCAAGCAGGAGGCCCGTATCCGGCAGCTGCAGGAGTTGCTGCGCGTCGCGAAGGTCGGGGTGCGCCCGCCGGACGACGGCATCGTCGAGCTGGGCATGGTCGTCACGATCAACTATGACGGCGACGACGAGCCGGAGACGTTCCTGCTGGGCTCCCGCGAGGAGGGCGCGCACGGCGACCTGCCCGTGTACTCGCCGCAGTCCCCGCTCGGCAAGGCCATCGTCGGCGCCAGCCGCGGCGAGACCCGCGAATACCAGCTGCCCAACGGCAACCTGCAGAAGGTCACGGTGGTGGACGCGAAGCCGTTCGGGAACTGACCGATCCGCCGGGCCGGGCTATGCGTCGATCTCGACGTGCAGCCCGGCCTTGCCCAATGCCGCCAGGATCTCGTCGGCGTGGTCGTGGCCGCGGCACTCCAGCCGCACACTGACCTGGACGTCGCCGAGCCGCAGCCCGGACCCGACCCGCGAGTGGATCACGTCGACGACGTTCGCGCCGTACTCGCCGATCAGGGTGAGCAGGCGTGCCAGCGAGCCCGGACGGTCCGGGATATCGATGCTCAGCGACAGGAATCGGCCGGCCGCCACCAGACCGTGCTGAGTGACGTGCAGCAGTACGAGCGGGTCGATGTTCCCGCCGGACAGCACCGCCACGACGGGCGGCGCGAACTCGCCCGGATGGGACATCAGCGCGGCGATGGTCACCGCCCCGGCGGGTTCGACGACGAGCTTCGCCCGTTCCAGGCCGAGCAGCATCGCCTGGGAGATCTCCGCCTCCGACACGGTGACGATGCGGTCCACCAGCGACGACACGTGCCCGTAGGTGAGCGCGCTCGGCTCGCCCACCGCGATGCCGTCGGCGAACGTGGTCATCTCGGCGAGCCTGACCGGTCGGCCCGCACGTAGCGATGCGGGCCAGGCGGCGGCCTGCTCGGCCTGCACCCCCACCACGGTCGCCCCGGGGACGAGGCTCTTGACCGCGGCCGCGACGCCGCTGATCAGCCCGCCGCCGCCGGTGGCGACCAGCACCGTTCGCACGTCGGGCACCTGCTCGCAGATCTCCAGCCCGACGGTGCCCTGCCCGCGCAGGATGTCGGGGTGGTCGAACGGGTGCACCAGCACCGCGCCGGTCCGGGCGGCGAACTCCTGCGCGGCGACGAGCGAGTCGCCGATGTTGTCGCCGACCAGTTCCACGGTCGCGCCGTAGGCGCGGGTGGCGGCCAGCTTCGCGATCGACGCGCCGATCGGCATGTAGACCGTCGCCGACGTGCCGACCATGCTCGCGGCCAGTGCCACACCCTGCGCGTGGTTGCCGGCCGAGGCGGCGACGACGCCGCGGGCGCGTTCCTCGTCGGACAACCGGGCGATGCGCGTGTAGGCGCCGCGAATCTTGAAAGAGCCGGTGCGCTGCAGGTTCTCGCATTTGAGGTAGACGTCGCCGCCGGTGAGTTGCTCCAGCGGGCGGGATGTCTCCATCGGCGTGTGGCGGATGATCGGCCGGAGCAGCTCCGCCGCCGCCCGGATCTCATCGATCGTGACGGTGTGCATGCCTCGATCCTGCCAGCGGGGCCGGTCCTCGGCAGGGTGAGCCGCGTGAACCCCCGGCGGACCGCCCCACAGCGGCTAGCGCACCGCCGGCCGGTAGCGCTCCGGTCGCAGGGCCACGGCCGCTGCGCCGAGCAGCCCGGCATCGCCGGCGAGCGCCGCGGTGACCACCCGCGGGGCCGCGGCGTAGGCCAGGGTGGCGAAGCGGGCGTAGCTGCGCTGCAGCGCGGGCTCCATCAGGTCGAACGCCTGCGCCACACCGCCGCCGATCACCACCCGGTCGAGGTCGAGCAGGGTCACCGCACCGGCGATCGCCATGCCCAGCGCCTCCCCGGCCCGGTCGAACGCCCGCTGCGCCACGTCGTCGCCGGCGCGAGCGGCATCGGCGACCGCGACGGCGGTGGTCAGCGGCACGGCCCGGTGCTGCGTCCGCTCGGCCGCCCACTGCGCGATCGCCGTGCCGCTGGCCAGCGCTTCCACGCAGCCGACGCCGCCGCACGGGCACGCCGGCCCGTTCGGGTCGATCGACATGTGGCCCAGGTGGCCGGCATTGCCGTTGGTGCCCGGCACCGCGCGCCCGCCCAGGATCAGCCCGCCGCCGATCCCGGTGGACACCACCATGCCCAGCACGTTGTCCAGGCCGCGCGCGGCGCCGCGCCAGTGCTCGGCGATGGTCACCGCCAGCGCGTCGCCGAACATGACCACGTCCAGGCCGTACCGGGCGGCCAGCCGGTCGCGCAGCGGGAAGCCGCGCCAGGCGGCGATGTTCACCGGCGACACCGTGCCCGCGCGGACGTCGAGCGGCCCGGCGGTGGCCACGCCCATCCCGCACAGGGCCCGGCGCAGCGGCGCCGCGGGGCCGTCGCCCGCGGCTCCGTCATGGTTGGTGTCATGGTCGATGCCCGCCGCCGCGAGCGAGCGGTCGACCGCCGCGCAGAGCGCTTCGAACACCGTGCCGGCGTCGCCGGTCCGGGGGGTGGGCACCTGATAGCGGCCGACGATGTCGCCGGACGGGGCGACGACGCCGGCCCCGAGCTTGGTCCCGCCGATATCGATCGCGATCGCGTGCATGCTCGCTGATTGCCGATTCACTCAGGCGAGTGCGTCGGACAGGTCGGCGAGCAGGTCGTCGACGTCTTCGATGCCCACCGACAGCCGGATCAGGTCCGCGGGCACCTCCAGGGACGATCCGGCCGCGGAGGCGTGCGTCATCAGGTGCGGGTGCTCGATGAGCGATTCCACCCCGCCCAGGGACTCGCCCAGGGTGAACAGCCGGGTGCGCGCGCAGACCTTCACCGCCTCCTCGACGCCGCCGACGACGGTGAACGAGACCATGCCGCCGAATCGGCGCATCTGCCGCGCGGCGACGTCGTGGTTCGGATGACCGGGCAGGCCCGGGTAGTAGACGCGCCCCACCTTGGGCAGCCCGGTCAACAGGCCAGCCACCGCCTCGGCGTTGTCGCAATGCCGATCCATGCGCACCGCAAGGGTTTTCAATCCGCGCAGGGTCAGCCAGGAGTCGAACGGGCCGGCGACGCCGCCCATCGACTTGAGGTGGAATCCGAACTCGTCGCCGAGCTCGTCGTCGGAGGTGATCAGTGCTCCGCCGACCACATCGGAGTGGCCGCCGATGTACTTGGTGGTCGAGTGCAGGACCACGTCGGCGCCCAGGGTCAGCGGCGTCTGCAGATAGGGCGACGCGAACGTGTTGTCGACGACGAGCCGGGCGGCACCGGCATGGGCGATATCGGCGAGCGCGGCAATGTCCGAGACGCCCAGCAGCGGATTGGTCGGCGTCTCGGACCAGATCAGCCGGGTGCGGTCCGTCATGGCGGAACGGACCGCGTCCGGATCGGTCAGCGGCACCGCCGAGTAGCCGATACCCCAAGGGGCACAGATCTTGTCGATCAGCCGGAAGGTGCCGCCGTACGCGTCGTTCGGGATGATGATGTGGTCGCCCGGGCGCATCGTGGCGCGGATCAGCGTGTCTGCCGCGGCCATGCCGCTGCCGAACGCGTGCCCGTGCTTGCCCCGCTCCGCGCTGGCCAGTGCCGTCTCCAGCGCGGACCGGGTCGGATTGCCCGCCCGCGAGTAGTCGTACCCGCCCTTGGTGACGCCGACCTGGTCCTGCGCGAACGTCGAGGTCTGGTAGATCGGGACGGTCACGGCGCCGGTCAGCGGATCGGGCTGCTGGCCGGCGTGGATCGCGCGGGTGGCGAAGGCGTCGTCATGCGGGGAGGTCATTCCCTCACGATAGTGGGCGGGCGCGTCCGCCGGCCCCGGCGGTGCGACGCGGTGGCCTAGGGTGAGGGCAGGCCCGCGGCACGCACGAAACCAGCACAGCGACCGACACCACGACAGCACAGCACGACACCGTGCGGACAAGGAGAAACCATGCCCTACACCTCCACTGCCGTCATCTCGCGCGCGAAGGGCGCCCCGGTCGAACTGGCGACGATCACCGTGCCCGATCCCGGCCCGGGCGAGGCGGTCGTCAAGGTGCAGGCCTGCGGGGTGTGCCACACCGATTGGCACTATCGCGAGGGCGGCATCGGCGACGACTACCCGTACCTGCTGGGGCACGAGGCGGCCGGCGTGGTCGAGGCGGTCGGCGACGGCGTCACCGAGGTCTCCCCCGGCGACTACGTCATCCTGAATTGGCGCGCGGTCTGCGGCCAGTGCCGGGCCTGCCGGCGCGGGCGGCCGTGGTACTGCTTCGCGACGCACAATGCGACGCAGAAGATGACCATCGCCGAGGGACCGGACGCGGGCACCGAGCTGAGCGCCGCACTGGGCATCGGCGCCTTCACCGACTACACGCTGGTCGCGGCGGGCCAGTGCACCCCGGTGGACCCGGCGGCGCCGGCCGCGGTCGCGGGCCTGCTCGGCTGCGGTGTGATGGCCGGCCTCGGCGCGGCGATCAACACCGGCCAGGTCGGGCGCGGCGACTCGGTCGCGGTCATCGGGTGCGGCGGTGTCGGGGCGGCGGCCATCGCCGGGGCCAGGCTCGCCGGTGCGGCCCGCATCATCGCGATCGATCGGGACGCCAAGAAGCTGGACATCGCGATGGGACTCGGTGCCACGCACAGCATCGACGCCGGCTCGGCCGACGTCGTCGAGTCCGTGCAGGCGCTGACCGACGGTTTCGGGGCGGACGTCGTCATCGACGCGGTCGGCATCCCCGAGACCTGGCGGCAGGCGTTCTACGCCCGGGACCTGGCCGGCACGGTGGTCCTGGTCGGGGTGCCGACACCGGAGATGCGCATCCCGGACATCCCGCTGCTCGACGTGTTCGGGCGCGGTGGCGCGCTGAAATCGTCCTGGTACGGGGACTGCCTGCCGTCCCGGGACTTTCCGATGCTGATCGACCTGTACCTGCAGGGCCGGCTGCCGTTGGACGCGTTCGTCTCCGAACGCATCGGGATCGCCGACGTCGAGACCGCGTTCGAGCGGATGGCCGCCGGCGAAGTACTGCGCAGCGTCGTCGAACTCGGCGGCGGCGAGGGGAGCTGACACGACATGGCCGATATGACGGAGGAACCGGGCCGCGCCGATGAGGCCAGTGCGGCGCACGCCGCGGAGGTCGCGGCCCCGCGCGCCCGCATCGACCACGGCGTCTCCGCGGGAACGTTCTCGCTGGACGGGGAGACGTTCGAGGTCGACAACAACATCTGGGTGCTCGGCGACGAGCGGGAGTGTGTCGTCATCGACGCCCCGCACCGGGTCGACGACGTGCTGGACGTAGTGGCCGGGCGGACGGTGCGGGCGATCGTCTGCACGCACGCGCACGACGACCACGTCCGCATCGCGCCGGAGCTCGGGTCGCGCGTCGACGCTCCCGTGCTGCTGCATCCGGACGACCTACCGGTCTGGCGGCTGACGCATCCGGACGTCTCCCCGGACGGCGAGCTGGCCGACCACCAGCGGATCCCGGTGGCCGACGTGGAGATCGAGGTGCTGCACACCCCGGGGCACTCCCCCGGTGCGGTGTGCCTGTCCGTGCCGCGGCTCGGTGTGGTCTTCACCGGGGACACGTTGTTCCACGGCGGGCCCGGCGCCACCGGCCGCAGCTTCTCCGACCACGACACGATCGTCGCGTCGATCCGCTCCCGGCTGCTCACCCTGCCCGCCGACACCGTCGTGCACACCGGGCACGGCGAGTCGACCACGATCGGCGCCGAGGCGGAGCGGCTGGGCTGACCGGCTACGACCCGGCCAGGAACGTCAACAGGTCGGTGCGGGTGAGCACGCCCACGGGTTTGCCGTCCTCGACGACCATCACCGCATCGACGTCGTGCAGCGCGGTCTGCGCCGCGGACACCGGCTCGCCGGCGCCCACCAGCGGGAACGCGGCACCCATGTGGTCGCGCACCGCGTCCGCGGGCGATGCGGCCCCGGAGAACAGCCCTGCGAGCAGATCGCGGTCGGTGACCGACCCGACGACCTCGCCGGCCATCACCGGCGGCTCGGCGGACACGACCGGCATCTGCGAGACGCCGTACTCGTGCATGATCGCGACGGCGTCGCGCACGGTCTCGTTCGGATGGGTGTGCACCAACGCGGGCAGCGGGCCGGACTTCCGCCGCAGCACCTCGCCGATCGTCTCGGAGCCGCCGCGCGCGGCGAATCCGTAGGAGGCCATCCAACTGTCGGAGAAGATCTTCGACAGGTAGCCGCGCCCGCCGTCGGGCAGTAGCACGACGACGACGTCATCGGGCCCGAGGCCCTGCGCGGCGCGCAGCGCGGCCACCACCGCCATCCCGCAGGAGCCGCCGACCAGCAGCCCCTCCTCGCGGGCCAGACGCCTTGTCATATCGAACGATTCGGCATCCGAGACTGCGATGACGTCGTCCACGATCGACCGGTCGTAGGCGGCCGGCCAGAAGTCCTCGCCGACGCCTTCGACCAGGTACGGCCGGCCGCTGCCACCGGAATAGACCGACCCCTCCGGGTCGGCGCCGATCACCCGCACGCTGCCCCCGGAGACCTCCTTGAGGTACCGGCCGGTGCCGGAGATCGTGCCCCCGGTGCCCACGCCGGCCACGAAATGCGTGATGCGCCCGTCGGTGTCGGCCCAGATCTCCGGTCCGGTCGAGGCATAGTGGCTCGCCGGGTTGTGCGGATTGGAGTACTGGTCCGGCTTCCACGCGCCGGGCGTCTCGCGGACCAGCCGGTCGGAGACGGAGTAGTACGAGTCGGGGTCCTCCGGGGCGACGGCCGTGGGGCACACGACCACCTCGGCACCGTAGGCGCGCAGCACCGCCCGCTTGTCCTCGCTGACCTTGTCCGGGCAGACGAACACACACCGGTATCCGCGCTGTTGCGCCACCAGCGCGAGCCCGACTCCGGTGTTGCCGCTGGTGGGTTCGATGATCGTGCCTCCGGGCCGGAGCGCGCCGGAGTCCTCCGCCGCGGTGATCATCTTGACGGCGATCCGATCCTTCACCGACCCGCCCGGGTTGACGTACTCGACCTTGGCCAGCACCAGCGGAGCGACATCCGCGGCCACCGCTCGGAGTTCGACCAATGGGGTGTTGCCGACCAGATCCAGGACGGACGAGGCGTAGCGCACGGATATTGCTCCTTCGCACGGGCACGGGACGTCCGGCGGCGCGGCACGTCACCGGTGGGCGTTCATCGGTGGTGGGCGCACCGGACGTCTCTCAGCGTAGGGGACGCGCGGTGCGCCGCTCCGCCCGCGGGCGCCGCGCGAGGTTTCACCGATCCGGTCCGCGGACAATCTGACAGTGTGTCGCCCGTCGACCTGCGCCTCGCTCCCTTCACGACCCGCATCGTCGCGGCGAATTATGATGGGGGGAAGAGCGGTACCACGGAGGTCGAGGTGAGAACGAGCCTGCGGATGCCGCGAGTGTTCTCGCGGCCGAGCGCCGGTTCACGCATGGCCCGCGCGGCTGTTCGCGCCGGTGTCGCCACGGCCGGCCTCGCCGGGGCACTCGGCGCCGTCGGCATGACCCTCCGGCACCAGGCACGTGTCGCGACGATCCTCATCGAGTCGGCGGCGCGCACCGCCGAGGCACCGCAGTCCTCGACCTCCGACGCTGCGGACTCGGGAGATCAGAATCCCGATCCGCCGCACGCCCGGGATGCGCCCGCCCCGCCATCGCCGACCCCTGCCGCCGCCGCCCTCGCCGGGGCCGACTCCACCGTCGGCACGGGTGCCGGCGCACTGCACAGTTTCGAATGGCACATGCTGCTGCCCTCGGGCGACGGGATCTACCGCCCGGACGGCACCGGACCGCGGGACGACGATCGGAACGCCCGGAGCAGCGACCCCGCCTCGACCGGGACGGTCACGCTGACCATGCTCGGCGACTCGACGGCGGTCGGGTACGGCTGCCACCGCACCGACGAGAAGCCCGGGGCGGTGTTCGCGGGCACCGCCGCCCGCGAACTCGGGATGCCGATCCGCCTCACGACGCACGGCGTGATCGGCTCACGATCAGCGGACCTGGATCGGCAGGTCGACGAGGCGCTGCCGGACCGCCCGACCATCGCCGTGATCCTGGTCGGCGCCAACGACGTGCGCGACGGCGTGCCGCCGCGACGCTCCGCCCGGGAGCTCGGCTCGGCCGTGCGCAAGCTGCGCAGCAACGGCGTGCTGGTCGTCGTCGGCACCTGCCCGGACCTCGGCGTCATCGCACCGATCGCCCAGCCGCTGCGCCGGATCGCCGGGGTGTGGTCGCGCATCCTGGCCACCCGGCAGGAGCGCCAGGTGCACCGGGCCGGCGGCGTGCCCGTCCCGCTCGGCAAACTCGCCAGCCCCGACTTCTACGGCCGGCCGGATCTGTTCTACGTCGACGGGTTCCACCCGAACGGGCTGGGGTACGCGAAGGCGGCCGCGGTGATGATGCCCGACGTCATTGCCGTGCTGCGCAGTGCCGAGCCCGTCGCCGGCCGGCGGTCAGCCGCCGAGTCCGCCCCGACCGCCGTGCAGCCCCAGGCCCTCCCGCAGAGTCGCTGACGCCCGATCGAGCACGTCGCCGGGCACGCCCGCGTCGACGGCATCGGCGTACAGCACGGTGATCTGATCGGCGATCGCCATCACGCCTGCGTCCGGAACGAGGCGATGCGGGCCGGCCGAGCCGGCAGAGCCGACAGAGCCGGCCGCGTCGGCAGCTGCATCGGCCAGCTGCTGCATGACGCGGCGCGCGATGCCCTCCCGGTCACCGATCGCCCAGGACGACGCAGGCCGGGCCCGCAACCGACGGAGCATCTCCGTCGGCGGCGAGCCCGGCCCGAGTTGGTTCGTCATGGTTGGCGCCGTTCCCGGTCGGCGCGCGGCGCACCCCGGTGGTACCGCGGCCGCGGCGCGGCGCGCGACTAGTTCCGCATGTAGGACAGCAGGCGCAGGATCTCCAGGTACAGCCACACCAGGGTCACCATCAGCCCGAAGCCGAAGTACCAGGCGTACCGCGACGGCGCGCCGATCTTGATCGCCCGGTCGATCTGGTCGAAGTCGAGCAGGAAGCTCAGCGCGGCGATGACGATGCACACGATGGAGAAGATGACCGCGAACGTGCCGCCGTCCCGCAGGCCGGTATTGAAGCCGAAGACCAGGCTGGCCAGCAGGTTGAACACCATCAGGACGACGACGCCGATCATGGCGCCGATGAGCATCTTGGTGAACTTCGGCGTGACCCGGATCGCCCCGGTCTTGTAGACGAACAGCATGCCGCCGAACACCCCGAGCGTTCCGACGATGGCCTGCATGGCGATACCGGGGTAGAACTGTTCGAACCAGCCGGTCAGGCCGCCCAGCAGCACACCTTCGGCCGCCGCGTAGCTCAGGATCAGCGCGGGGTTCGTGGACCGCTTGAAGATGACGATCAGGCTCAGCACCAGCCCGACGATCAGCGCCGGGATCATCAGCGCATACGCCTGGAAATAGGCGGTCAGGCCGCCCGCGATGATCGCGACACCCAGGATGGTGGCCGTCTTGGCGACGACGTCATCGAGGGTGAGCAGCCGCGGCTCCACGATCGGCGTGGTCGGCGACGGCTGGTCGTACATCTGCTGCAGATACGCGGCGCTGGGCGCATTCTGCGCGGCCATACCGCGGTCGAGGCCTTTGAAGGCCGGGTTGCTGCTTTCCACGTGCTCCTCCTGGGTCGAGCGCGACGGTCCCAACAAGCCTACCCGGTGACCCGGGCCGGACCGCATCGGAACCGCACACCAGATCCAACGCACACGGCATTCACATTCTTCCCGTTCCTTGGCTATGCTCCGCTTGGCCGAGGTCGGCCACCAGCAGCGGGACGAGCGAGGGAGGTGGAGCGCCGTGGACGGCGAACCTCCCAGTAGATCCAGCACCTAGGCCCGTCCGGCCGCCACACCCTCCACCTGCGCCGGACGCCGGCCTCCGACCTCGTGTCCCGGTGGAGTCCTGCGATGGAGTGGTGATGTCCGAACGCACCTTCAATCCCCTGCACAGCGTCGGCCGCGCGGTCCGCAAGGTCACGCCGCGTCCGGTGCAACCCGCCGGGGGCCCGACCGGCCGCACCGGCCGCACGACGACGCCCCCGTCCGGCCGCACGGCCGACCCGCACGGCGCGGACGAGCGACCGGCCGACCGCAGCAGCATGGTGGACAGCGCCATCTACGCCGACGGGGATCGGATCGCCAGCCCGACGTCGCTCGCCGAGAGCTACCAGTCGCTGCGGGACAACCCGGGCGCGGTCGCATGGATCGGCCTGTACCGCCCGGACGACCACGAGCTCGGTTCCCTGGCCGATGAGTTCGCGCTGCACGAGCTCGCCGTCGAGGACGCGATCGTCGCACACCAGCGGCCGAAGCTGGAGCGCTACGACGACACGCTGTTCGTCGTCCTGCGCGCCGCCCGCTACCTCGACGAATCGGAGGAGGTCGAGTTCGGCGAGGTGCACGTGTTCGTCGGCGAGGACTTCGTCGTGACGGTGCGGCACAGCGAGTCCCCAGATCTGGCCGCGGTGCGCCGCCGGTTGGAGAGCAACCCGGACCTGCTGCGGCTGGGCCCGGAGGCGATCCTGTACGCGATCGTCGACCGCGTCGTCGACGGCTACCTGCCGGTCGTCGCCGGCCTGCAGAACGACATCGACGAGATCGAGACCGAGGTGTTCCGCCGGGACGCCGCCGTCTCCCGCCGCATCTACGAGCTCACCCGCGAGGTGGTGGAATTCCAGCGCACCACCCATCCGCTGCAGGCGGTGCTGCACGGGCTGATGGCCGGATTCGACAAGTACGGCACCGACGAGGAGCTTCGCCGGAACCTGCGGGACGTCGACGACCACCTGACCAGCGTCGTCGAGCACGTCGACGGGTTCCGCACGCTGCTGCGGGACATCATGACCGTCAACGCCACGCTCGTGGCGCAACAGCAGAACGAGGAGATGAAGGCCCTCACCGAGGCGAGCATCTCGCAGGGCGAGGAGGTCAAGAAGATCTCCGCGTGGGCGGCCATCCTGTTCGCGCCGACGCTGGTCGGCACGATCTACGGAATGAACTTCGACGGCATGCCGGAGCTCCACTGGGCGTTCGGCTATCCGATGGCGTTGGTGCTGATGCTGATGGTCTCGGTCGTGCTCTACACCGTGTTCAAGCGGCGCGGCTGGATCTGATCCCGCCGTGCGGCGCTAGGTTGTGGGGCGTGACATCGGCACCCGCGCGCCCGCCCGTGACCCCGCGCGCGCGGCACAGCGTCCGGCGGATCCTCCGGCGTATGCTGCACCACCTGCGCCGTAGCAGCGACCGGTACTTCGGCGGGCTGAGCGTCGGCGGCATGGTGATGGCGCTGTTGTTCTTCTGCTTCTCCATGACGCCGTCGTTGCTGCCGCGGCCCTGGTACCTGCAGGGGGTCGCGAGCGGCATCTGCACCGTGCTCGGCTACGCGCTCGGCACGACGATCGCCTGGCTGCTGCGCAAGTTCGGGTTCCGCCCGCTGCACCGTCCGCACCAACGGCGGATCATCAACCGTGTCCTCAAGGTCGCCGCGGCAGTGCTGATCCCGTTGTTCGGGCTGCTCGGGGCGATCTGGCAGCACCAGGTGCGTCGTATCGTGCACGCCGACCTGGACGACCCGAACTTCTATCCGCTGGTGCTGCTGATGGCGTTCGCGCTGGCCCGGCTGGTGCTCGGCACGGTGCGCATCATCAGGCGCACGACGCGGCGCATCGGCCGGTTCGGGTCACGGTGGATCCCGCTGCCGGTGGCCAAGCTGATCGCCGCCGTGCTGGTCGTCGGGCTGCTCGGCACGGTCGTCGCCGACGCGTTGCTGCCCTCCATCACCTCGGCGATGAACGCCTCGTTCTCGTTGACCGACAGCGGTACCGCGGACGATGTGACGAGACCCACCGCCACCGAACGATCCGGGTCGCCGACGTCGCTGGTCGACTGGGACGACCTGGGCTTCGAGGGCCGGTCGTTCGTCGCGCAGGGCCCGTCGCGCGCCGAGATCGCGCGCTTCACGGCCCGGGTCGCCCCGTCCGTGGCGGCATCCGAGATCCGGGAGCCGATCCGCGCCTATGCCGGTCTGGACTCGGCGGAGACGCTGCAGGACGAGGCCGACCTGGTCGTGGCGGAGTTGGAGCGCACCGGCGCGTTCGACCGGTCGGTGCTGGCCGTCGCCACCACCACCGGGCGCGGATGGGTGAACGAGGTCGCCGTCGAAGCGCTCGAATACCTCTGGCACGGCGACGTCGCCACGGCCTCGATGCAGTACTCGTACCTGCCCAGCCCGGTGGCGTTCCTGGCCGATCGGCACACGCCGCCGGACGCCGGGGAGATCCTGTTCGAGACCGTCCGCCGCGCCTGGCTCACCCGCAGCCCGGCCCACCGCCCGAAGCTGATCGTGCTGGGCGAGAGCCTGGGCTCCTACGGCAGTCAGGGCGCGTTCGGTTCGCTCAACGATGTGCTGTCCGAGACCGACGGCGCGGTCTGGGTGGGCACGCCGAGCTTCACGCCGCTGTGGTCCACGCTCGTCCAGGAGCGCAGGGCCGGCAGCCCGGAGCAGATCCCCGACTATGACGGGTGCCACCGGGTGTGCTTCGTCGCATCGCCGTCCGATTTCCCGGCCGGAGCACATCCGACCGTGGTGTATGTCCAGCACGTCAACGACCCGATCGTGTGGTGGTCCCCCGATCTGCTGCTGCGCCGACCGGGCTGGTTGGCGGAGCCGGCGCTGCCGGCCCGCAGCTCGTCCATGACGTGGATCCCGCTGGTGACGTTCTGGCAGGTCACCGCGGACATGGTGCTGTCCACCAAGATGCCGCCGGGGTACGGGCACGAGTACGACCTGATCCTGGCGAACGCGTTCGCCGCCGTCGTCCCGCCACCGGGGTGGACGGACGCGGACACTGCCATGCTGCGCGAGCGGCTGACCGGGGTCCCGACCGGCGGCTGACCGTGCCGCGGTGGCCGGCGTCCCGACCGGACGGCCCGACCGACCGCACCGCAGCGGCGGCGGCCGGTCACGGCGCGCAGAGCCGGAGGAAGGCGCCCAGTTCGGCCAGCCCCTCCGGGGAGGTGGGCAGGTGGTCGGCCAGGGTGGCGGACCGGACGAGCAGCGCGCACCACTGCGCGCGAGAGACGGCCACGTTCAACCGGTTCCGGTTCAGCAGGAAGTCCATGCCGCGCGGTACGTCGGCCGCGGACGAGGCCGTCATGGACACGATGACGACCGGCGCCTGCTGCCCCTGGAACCGGTCCACGGTGCCCACCCGGATCGCATCGAACCCGTCCGCCGCCAGCGCGCGCCGCACACACGCCACCTGCGCGTTGTAGGGCGCCACGACGAGGATGTCCTGCTGGCCGAGCGGGCGCGGCGCCGGGTGCTCGTCCGGTGCGGTCCATGTCCGGCCGATCAGGTCGCGCACCTGCCGGACGACCTCGTCGGCCTCCTCCGGCGACGACGTCGCATTTCCGGCGTGGGCGACGTCGATGACGGTGATTCCGGGCGGCACCCCGTCGAGGTGCCGCGCCGCGGTGACCTCTCGTTGCGCGGCGAGCCGCCCGTCGTAGGACAGTCGCGAGACCGGCTCGCACACCGCCGGGTGCATCCGCCAGCTGCGGGACAGGAAGTAGCCGCGTTCGGCCGGCAGCACGGCGTGGCCGTCCATGATCCAGCCGAGCGCGGACCCGTCGCACGGCTCCGGATGCGTTCCCTGGCTCACCTGCGGAAGCTGCTGCGGGTCGCCCAGCAGCAGCAGGTTCGTCGCGGCGACGGAGACCGCGATCGTGTTCGCCAGGCTGAACTGGCCGGCCTCGTCGATGACGAGCAGGTCGAGTCCGCCCCGGGCGATCCGCTGCGGGTTGGCGAAGTCCCAGGCGGTGCCGCCGATGACGCATCCCGCGGCCGTGCCGGCGTCGCGGCCGTGCTCGGCCAGCCACCCGCGCATCCGCCCGGCGCTGCCCAGCGGCGTCCGGGTGGGCGGTGTCGCCGTCGATCGGCCATCACTGCCGTCGGCGCGGCGTGGGTGGGCCTCCCGCTTGCCGATCCGCTCGGCCGGCACGCCGGCCAGGTGCACGGCATCGAGGAAGTTCTCCACCACGCGGTGCGACTGCGCGACGACGCCGATCGACCAGCCGAGTCGCAGCAGCCGGGCGACCACCCGTGCGCCGGTGTGGGTCTTGCCGGATCCGGGCGGGCCCTGCACGGCCAGGTAGGAGCCGTCGAGGTCGGCGACGATGCGGGCGAGGTCCTCCGGGCCGATCGGGCCGCCACTGCGCTCGCCGGGGTCGTCGTGCGGGACGGTCCGCCCGCCGCGCAGCCGTGGCGGGCGGCGGCGGAGCAGGTCGGCGATCGCGGTGCCGACGTCCGGCTCCGATCCGGGCCGCGACGCGGAGTCGGCCACGGCGCTCGCGACCTCGACGATCGCGTCGTGCAGGTGTTCGGTGGGCACCACCGACCCGGGCGCCAGCGCCACCGGTAGCGCCGCGCGGCCGCCCGGGTCCCGGCCGGCCGCTGCGGGGTCCGTCGGCTCGGCGCCGGGCGGCGCGCTCGACGCGATCCGCTCGTCGATGTCGACGATGCCGGGATCGTCGTCGTCGCGGCGGATGACGGCGGCTCTGGTGTAACCGCGGTAGCCCGGCGGGGCCGTCACGCCGGGCGGCATGCGGCCGGGCTCGTAGAGCGCGACGACCTCGCTCGGCACGTCGATTCCGCCGCCGGTGACGCCGCGGATCGCCAGCGTCCGGTGCGGGCTGCGCTGCCGGCCCGTCATGGCCCAGTCGGCCAGCACGGTCGCCGCGTCGACGACGAGGACCTCGGTGGTGTCGGCCCACTCGTCGATGGGTTGTTGCAGGCGGTCGAAGTGTGCCCACCAGAACGGCTTGTCCTCCCGCTGGTGGTAGCCGAGCGAGGCGGCCAGCAGCGCCCGGGCCCGTTGGTCGGCGCTGCGGTCCGCCGGCGCCACCGACGCGAGGTCGGCGGTCAGTCGGCGGACGAGATCGGCCTCGGCGTCGACGGCAGCGTCGCCGGCAGCGTCGCCGGCGGCGTCCGGCTCCGAGGCTGCCGGATCGGGCGCCGAGGGCACCGGGTCGGGCGCTCCGCCGCGGCGGATCTCGACCTGATGGTCGCCGGCCCGGGCGAGCAGCCAGTCCCGCAGCCGCAGGGTGGACATGCAGTCGTACCGGTTGTAGTCGGCGATCGCCGCCAGCGTCGCCCGCGCCCGATCGGTGTCCCCCGCGTCGCGCAGGTCGCAGTAGCGGGCGTACTCGA
>CAZIIX010000001.1:17637-19982 GCA_964539345.1 uncultured Actinomycetes bacterium
CGCGCCCGATCGGTGTCCCCCGCGTCGCGCAGGTCGCAGTAGCGGGCGTACTCGACGATCGAGTCGCCGGCCGTCGTCACGTCGCCGCTGCGCAGCTCGTCACCCATGTACAGCGGTTCGAGCCTCTTGATGCTGTAGGAGCCCTGGGAGATCCGCATCGTCTGGCGCACCACGGCGTACAGGTCGACGAGCACATCGTGGCGCAGCAGGTCATCCACCTGGTCCTCGCCGACACCGTAGCGGCCGGCCAGCCGCAGCAGGGCGGTCCGCTCGTACGGCGCGTAGTGGTAGATGTGCATGTCCGGATGGGCGGCGCGCCGCCGGGCGACGTACTCCAGGAAGTCCAGCAGGGCCTGACGTTCCTGGCGGCGGTCGTGTGCCCAGAACGGGCGGAAGACCAGGGCGGCGCTGTCGGCCGGGCCGGCGCCGCCGGGCGGCGCCTCGACCACCCCGAACAGGTACTCCAGGCCGCTCTGCGCGAGATCGCCGTCCGACCAGAGCGGGTCGCCCTCGAAGTCGAAGAAGATGTCGCCCGCGCTGGGCGGCGGGAGCGCGGCCAGCCCGCCGGGGTGGAACAGCTCGTAGAGCACCGGGCCGTCGCGGTCGCCACGCACCTGCAGACGCGCCTGCGCGGTCAGCGTCGCCAGCGTCGCCGCCGGGATACCCGGCACGTCGCCGCTCGCGCCGGCGAGGTCGTCGATGGTGCCGATCCCGGCCGCGAGCAGCCGTTCGCGCTGCGTCGCGCGCATGCCGGCCACCAGCAGCAGGTCACGATGCCGTTCCACCTCCGGGCCACACACCTCGCAACGCCCGCAGGCGCGGTATCGCGGATCGGCCCACTCCACCGGGTCAGCCCCCGCCATCCGCTCCCGGCCGATGGCCTCCGCCCGGGCATGCCGCGCCCGGTAGACCGGAACGATGTCGGCCAGCGGCCGCGCGACCGTCGACCCGTCCCCCAGCAACAGCACGCCCTCGGCGGCAACCGGCACCTCCAGCCGCTCCAGCTCGTCGGCGTACGCGGCGATCTGCAGCAGCGCCGACACCGTCGCGTGTCGCGCCAGTTTCGAATCGTGCACCACCCAGCGCCCGTCCGGGCCGCGCACCAGGAAATCGGCGACGCCGTGGAACCCGGGCCGGGAGAACGCGGCCTGGTAGAGCACGTCCGCGCCGCCGCGCAGCGCCGCCGTGGTGCGCCGTGCCGCGTCCGCGAGGCGGTCGGCGGCGGCCGAGCGGGGCCGGTCCAGCCGGAGCACGCCGGACCCGGAGGCCTCGTCATACTCGCCGAATCTCGCCAGGAACCGGTCGAGGGCCCGCCGTTCGTGTGCCAGGCCCAGTGCCGCGGTGCGCTCGCCCATCGCGTCGACGGCGGGCGATCCCGCGGCGGCGCGCCCGAGTGCGACGTCCAGGTCGCGCAGCCACCCGAATTCGCACGCGACGGCGCGCGTCACATCCGACGGGCTGATCACCAGCCCGCCCGGCCTCACCAGCATGCTCGGGTCCCTTCGTCGTGCCCCGCAGCCTAGGCGGACCCTCCGACGGTCCCGTCACCCGCGCCGCGCGACACCCGCACGAGGGCTCACAGCTCGGGGGCGCAGCGGCCGCGGCCGAGGATGCTCAGCCCGGTCAGATCGCCGGCGGCGTAGTCGGTGTGGCCGGGAACCATGTACGGGTTCATCAACTGGGTGGGGTCGTCGACGTGGTCCAGCCCGACCAGGTGTCCGAGCTCGTGCTCGATCACGGCTCGCACCATCTCGTCGGCTCCGGACCTCCCCAGCCCGCGCGCGAGCTGCGGCGCGTCGAGTTCGATCTGGCCGGTGACGTAGACCGGGGAGCGGCCCGTCATCGTGATCGCGATGCTGCCGCCCAGTCCGGCGACGTTGCCGGCCAGCCCCGGGTTCGCCTCGGGCGTCGTCCATGCCACCAGCACCGGCGCCCAGCGGTCCCCGTACCGGTCCGGCTGGAACGGGGTGCGGGTGCTGCTCGGTGCCTCCTCGGTCTCCCCGTCATAGACGAACTGCAGCCCGGTGGCCTCGGAGACCCGGTCGATCGCGCCGGTGAGCCGGTCCTGCCAGCCCTCGGGCGCCAGCGCGCTGTTCGTGACGTAGTGGATCGCGCGGCACGGGTCGTACGCGGTGACCTGCCCGTCGTGCCGGCCGTCGGAGACGAAGCGGTAGGAGTCGCTGGCCTGATCCAACGGTGCCGGGGTCCCCAGCGGGCTGTCGTGGCTGCCGACGCCCGGGGTGGGCCCGCCGGTGAACGTCGTCCAGCTGCCGGTGTGGTCGTGGTGGTCCGCGGCGGTGACGCTCGGTGGCGGCGACGGGGACGAGTTCGACCACATCGTCCAG
>CAZIIX010000001.1:20082-23194 GCA_964539345.1 uncultured Actinomycetes bacterium
GCCGGTCACACGATGCTGCGTGCCGGCCGCGCGGGGCGGCCGTCGGTCAAACCTCGTCGTCGGTGTGGCCGGGCGTGACGTAGGTGGTGCGCTGCTCGACCGGGCGCCCGTCCGCGGCCACACCGCGATGGATCACGTCCGAGCGGCGGCGGGAGGCCATGAGCACCAACGAGATGACGAATCCGACGGCACCGATGATCATCAGGATGATGCCGATCACGTCCAGATTCACACCGCTGACATCGGCGGTGATGGCCCATTTCAAGATGGCGCCGATAGCGATCAGGAGCAAGCTTCCGCCGATCCTCATGATTCCCTCCAGGGTCGAAGTCGTCAGTGTCCGTGTCGACTGTCTTCGGTCGTGCTCCCGCACCCGGGGTCCCGGCTGCGTCAGGAAGTGGCATACCCGCCCCGGTGCGCGATTAATCCTCCGGTCGCGATTCGTGCACGTTCCGGTGGCCTTCGCGCACCGTCCGCGAGCCGCTGGCCCCGCGGCACGGCCCGATGTGCGCGGTGTTTCAGCGTCGTGCGAGACGGGCATCAGCTGTCCGTGCCCGGCAGCACTGGACGCGGGGAGCGACTCCGCCCGCACGGGGGCAGGTGATCCGAGTGGCGGGCGACCGACCGCGGGTATGACGTCGTTGTCGGGGAACGCTCGAGACGAGGGTGCGGTGGTAGCGGTGGACGGCTCGGGCACGATCTCGCGCCTGGACGTCCATGCGTTCACGCTGCCCACGGACGGCCCGGACGGCATGGAACAGGACGGCACCGCGACCTGGACGTCGACGACGATGGTCCTGGTGCTCGCGCACGCCGCGGACCACACCGGCATCGGCTACACCTACGGTGACGTCAGCACCGCCTCGTTCATCCGGTCCACCCTAGCCGATGTCGTGCTCGGCGGCGACCCGCAGTGGCCCGCCCATCACTGGGCACGGATGCAGCGGGCGATCCGCAACGCCGGGCGTCCCGGCCTCGGCGCCATGGCCGTCTCCGCGGTGGATATCGCCCTGTGGGATCTCTGCGCGCACCTGCGCGATCTGCCGCTGTGTCTGACCCTGCCCGCCGCCCACCACGGCGTCCCGGTCTACGGCAGCGGCGGCTTCACCAACTACGGGCCCGAGCGGTTGGCCGACCAGCTGGAAACCTGGTGCGCGCAAGGCATTCCGCGGGTCAAGATCAAGGTCTCGCGGCAGCCGTCCGCCGATCCCGGCCGCCTGCGCACCGCACGGGAGGCCATCGGCGACGACACCGAGCTGTTCGTCGACGCCAACGGCGCACTCGGGCGCAAGGCGGCGCTGTACTGGGCCGAGCGGTTCGCCGCCGAGTGGGACGTGCGCTGGTTCGAAGAGCCGGTGACGTCCGACGACCGGGCCGGGCTGCGCCTGCTGCGCGATCGGGGCCCGGCCCGGCTGGAGATCACGGCGGGCGAATACGGTTACCTGCTCAGGGATTTCAATGATCTGTTGGATGCCGGCGCGGTCGATTGCCTGCAGGCGGATGTGACGAGGTGCGGGGGGATCACGGGGCTGCTGCAGGTCGCGGGTCTGTCCGCGGCCCGGCACGTCGACGTGTCCGCGCACTGCGCGCCGGCGGTGTCCGCGCACGCGTTCTGCGCCGTTCCGCGGCTGCGTCATCTGGAGTACTTCCACGACCATGCCCGGTTCGAGTCGGTGGCGTTCGACGGGGTGCTCTCGCCGACGCACGGCGCGCTGATCCCCGATCGTTCGCGCCCCGGACTCGGACTCGAGGTGCGCTGGCCGGATCTCGAGCCGTACCGCGTCTACGGTGCCGACGCGCAGGAGTGACCGGGTCCCCGGGTTGGCCGCACCCCGTCAGCCGCGCCGTGCGCGCCTGCCCCGCACTGCCCATCCGGTGGTCAGCGCCGCGAGACCGCCGGCCACCGCGCCGAGCAGCCCGTGGTGCTGGGACGCCCACAGCTGCCGGCTGCGCGTCCGGGCCGAGTCGTCGAATCGCCCGTGCGCACCGTAGTCCTCGCCGTGCGGGCCGTCGGCGGGGCTGAACAGGTTCGCCGGCTGCCCCGCCGGCCGCTGGTCGGAGGTCTGCTGTGAGTCGAATCCGGTGCGGGCCAGGTACCGGTCGAGCAACCCGGGGATGAACTTGTCGCCGAGCAGCGTGCCCACCGTGGATCCGCCCACCCAGTACTCCCGGCGGCGCGGATGCCGCGCCGCGTGCACCACGGCCGCGGCAGCGATCTCGGGCTGGTAGATCGGCGGCACGGGCTGCGCCTTGCGCGGCAGCTTCGAGAGCACCCAGTCGAACTGCGGGGTGTTCGTGCCCGGCATCTGCACCATCGTCACCCGCACCTGGGAATGTTCGTGGAGCAGCTCGCAGCGCAATGCCTCGTGGAACCCCTGGATGGCGTGCTTGGACCCGCAATAGGCGCTCTGCAGCGGGATCCCGCGATAGGCCAGCGCCGAGCCGACCTGCACGATCGTGCCGCGGTCGCGCGGCAGCATCGCGGCCAGCGCCACCTTGGTGCCGTAGACGAACCCGAGGTAGTTGACGTCGGTGACGCGGCGGAATTCGTCGGGATGGATGTCGACGAAACGGGCGAACACCGACGTGAACGCCACATTGACCCACAGGTCGATCTCGCCGAGCTCGTCCTCGACCCGCCGGGCCGCCTGCGCGATCGCGTCGTAGTGCGCCACGTCCGTCTCGATGCCCAGCGCCGTGCCGCCCTGCGCCTCGATCTCGCCGACCACCCCGGCAAGGCCGCGAGCGCCCCGTGCCAGCACGGCCACGTCGTAGCCGTCGCACGCCAGCGCCACGGCACTGGCCCGGCCGATACCGCCGGTGCCACCGGTGACCACCGCGACCGGTCGGGGGCTGCGCACAGCGGATGGCGTGGACGTCATACTCGTTCCTTCCCGGGGGCGGCCGTGGCCACACAGGCGGCCACCGTTCCCGCGCACGCGAAACCGGTGGCGATGGCCGCGTCGACGATGCCGGCCGTGCGATAGCGCGGGAACAGCCGCGCCGCGACGACCATGCTCAGCGCGTGCAGCAGGTCCACGCCGACTCCCCCGAGCGCCACGCGCCGACGTCGCAGCGCCAGGCCCGCGGCGCTCTGCAGCAGCTGGCGCGC
>CAZIIX010000001.1:23294-30177 GCA_964539345.1 uncultured Actinomycetes bacterium
CCACGCGCCGACGTCGCAGCGCCAGGCCCGCGGCGCTCTGCAGCAGCTGGCGCGCACCCAGCACGCGGCACACCCGGCGCAGCACCCGGTCCGCGGAGCCGACGTCCGGCGCGACGTCCCCCGCGGGAACAGTGTCCGACCGGCGACCGTCGTCATGGCGCTGCGGAGTGGGTCCGGCCAGCACGCGTGCCACGGCGCCCGGAGCGGTCAACAACACCAGTCCGTGCACGGCCCGGACCGCGGCGACCAGTGTGGCGGCGCGGCCGGTCCGGCCGCCCGATGACCGGTCCGATCCGGCGCACCCCCGATGTTCGGCCGCGCCGCGCCGGCCCCCCATCAGCGACCACCGCCGGTGCCGCCGACGCCGCGGGTGCCGGACGGGCCCGCCAGCCACACCGATGCCTCGAACATCAGCGCGTGCACGAACGCCTGCGGCAGGTTGCCGCGCATCTGCCGCTGGGCGACGTCGTACTCCTCCGAGAACAGCCCCGGCGGTCCGCAGGCCGCCCGGTTGCGCTCGAACCAACGGGCCGCCTCGACGTCGTCGCCACGCTGGTGCTGCGCCATCGCCATGGCGAAACCGCAGAGCAGGAAGGCACCTTCGGCATCGCCGAGCTCGCCCGACTGGTGCCGGAACCGGTAGAGGAAGTGGTCCTCCGCCAGACTCTCGGCGAGCGCGGTGACGGTGGCCTCGGTGCGCGGGTCGCGCGGGTCGATCGCGCCGCGCAGTGCCGGCAGCAGCAGCGCCGCGTCCAGACCCTCGTCATCGGTGGCGCGCTGCCATCGGCCGGTGCGATGGGTGGCGTGCGTGGTGGTCTCGGCCAGGATGCGTTCGGCCAGGCCCAGCCAGTCGCCGGACTTGCCGCGCGGCGCCCCGGCCGCGGTGATGGCCCGCAGACCGGCGACGCAGATCAGTCTGCTCTCGGTCCAGTGGTGGTCGTCGAGTTCCCAGATGCCGGCGTCCTTGTCGTTCCAGCGGTCGCCGATCGCCGCGACCGCGACCTCGGCGGCGCGCCAGCCGTCGGCGTCAAGGTGGTCGTGTCCGGCGGCCGCGGCCAGCATCAGTAGCGCCTCGCCGAACGAGTCGAGCTGGAACTGCGCGTTGACGTGATTGCCGACGATGTCGTACCCGCCCGGGTAGCCCGGGAGCTGCAGCGGGCGCTGATCGGGCACCGAGCCGCCGTCGACGGTGTAGGCCGGGACCAGCTGCGGCCCGTCGTCGAGCAGCCGCGCCGACACGAAGCGGACCGCGTCGTCGAGCAGCGGGTGGGCGCCGGAGGCGGCGATGGCCTGTCCGGTCAGCGCCTGGTCGCGGATCCAGACGTAGCGGTAGTCGTAGTCGCGGCCCTGCTCGGCCCGTTCGGGCAGGCTCATGGTGGCCGCGGCGACCATGCCGCCGCCGGCGCTGGTCAGCCCGCGCATCACCGCGTAGGCGTGCCGGGCGTCCTTCGGCGCGATGGTGTCGTCGCACCGGGGCACCGTGGTCGACCACGCGTAGGCCGTGTTCTCCCAGGCCGTGCCGGGATCGATCGGCGCATCGGCCAGGGTTCCGTCGGCGACCTCCAGCACCAGGTCGTGGTGGCCCCCGGCCGGCACCCGGATCCGGGCCGCCAACTCACCGCCGGCTCGCGGCCGGGCATCGCGGGCCCCCGACCACCGCACGTGCAGCGACCCGGTCCGCCCGACCCAGCGGCCGTCGCGCAGTGCGACGTCCTCGAGCGGGTGGTACCCGAACCCGGCCCGCGGGTTGAACAGCACCTCGACGTCGGCGTCGCCGCTGACAGCGACGATCCGTCGCAGCAGGACGAGCCGGCCCGGCGTCGTCGGCATCGCCAGTGCCTCGCGGCACTCGATGGTGCCGCTGGTCGTCGTCCAGCGCGAGCGCCAGATCAGCGTCCCGTCCTCGTAGTAGCCTCCCCACACGAACGTGTCGACCGGGGTGACCGAGTAGGTCCCGGCCCCGCCGATGAGCGCGGAGAACACGGCATCCGAGTGCCACCTCGGCGCGCACATCCACACCACGTCGCCGCGCGGGCCGATCACCGCACCGCGCTCGCCGTCGGCGAGCAGCGAGTACTCGCGCAGCACGTGCGGCGGGAAGTTCGGATCCAGCGCGGCACCGTCCGCGTCTGCCGGGACCGGGCGAGGCCGGCCGGGGCCGGCCGCGGTCTGCGTCGACTCGACCATCACCGCGCCCCGATCGGTTGCCGGGCCGCGACTGCCCGGCCGGCCCGGACGTCCGGGTCGTCGGACATGGCGGACCCGTCGATCATGTTCGCCGCGAGCCGGGAGGACAGCGCCATGATGGTCAGCGCCGGATTGGCCGACCCCTGGGTGGGGCAGACGGAGCCGTCGGCCAGGAACAGGTTCGGCACGGCCCAGGTCCGCTGCTGGGCGTCGACGACGCTGGTCTCCGGGTTCGACCCCATGCGCGCCCCACCGATCAGGTGCGCGAAGCGTTGGATCGTCAGCACGTCCTGGGCGCCGGCGGCCCGCAGGATCCGGGTGATGACGTCGGTCGAGTAGGCCATGTTCGCCTTGTCGTTGTCGCTGAGCGTGTAGTCCATGCGGGCCACCGGCAGGCCGTAGCGGTCGGTCTCGTCGGCAGTGGTCACCCGGTTGTCCGGGTGCGGCAGCAGCTCGTTGAGCACCCCGACGGTCGCCCAGTGGTTGTAGTCGCGCATGTACTCGCGCAGCGCGCGACCCCAATGGCCGCCCGCCAGGACATGCTCGGCCCAGCCGATGGGCAGCGGCGACACGGTCTGGATGGAGAACCCGCGCGCGAACCCGCGATCGGTGTCGGTCTCGTAGTAGTCCTCGCTGGAGACCTCCGGCGGGGGCGCCTTGTACATGCGCAGTTCCTCGGGCCAGCGGCCGGCCGTCTGCGTCGCCCCCTGCACCATGACGTAGCGCCCGACCTGGTCCTCGTTGTTGCACAGCCCATGCGGGAACCGCGATGATGAGGAGTTCAGCAGCAGACGCGGGGTCTCGATCGAATATCCTGCGATAGCAACGAATGTGGCCCGCTGCAGGCGCTCGGTCCCGGACCCCTCGTCATAGTAGGCGACCCCGGTCGCCCGGCCGGACCCGTCGATCTCCACCCGGGTGGCCATGCAGTCGGCGCGGATCTCCACCCGGTGCGCCAGCGCGTCGGGGAGGTGTGTGACGAACGGGCTGGCCTTGGCCCCGACCTTGCAGCCCTGCAGGCAGTATCCGCGGTAGATGCAGTGCGGCCGGTTGCCGAAGGTGCCGTTGACGATGCCGACCGGCCCGACGCGCATGGTGATGCCCAGCGCCTCGGCGCCCTCCCAGACCTTGGTGGCGGACCGGGCGACCGGGTGCGGGCTGAACGGGTAGCGGTGCGGGTCCCCCCAGGGCCAGTCCTGGCCCGCGACGGGCAGTTCCCGCTCCACCGTCTCGTAGTGCACCCGCAGGTCCTGGTAGCCGATGGGCCAGTCCGCGCCGACGCCGTCGCGGCGGTGCGTCTCGAAGTCGGACGGGTGGAACCGGGGGGTGTAGCCGGCGAAGTGCACCATCGATCCGCCCACGCCCCGCCCGGAGTTGTTCTTGCCCAGTTCGATCGGGTCCTCGCCGCCGATCATCCGCTTCTGCGTCCAGTACAGGCCGTGCGAACCCGCCTCGTCCGAGACCCAGTCCTCGTCCGGATGCCAGAACGGGCCGGCCTCGAGGATGACGATCCGCCACCCCGCGCGGGCCAGCCGCTGCGCCAACACCGACCCGCCGGCACCGGCGCCGACGATCACCAGGTCGACCTCGTCATCGCCGTAGCGGTGCATCGTCGCCTCGCCGGGCAACTGCCGCGAGTGCACGTCCAGCAGGAAGCGCGAGTCGTTGTCGGCCGGGCCCACCGCGCCCTTGAGCAGTCCGCGCCACCGGTCATTCATCGAGCTCTCCCTCCCGCACGGTCTCGACGGGATCCTCGGCCGTCGCGCCGGCCCTCTCGAACGGTTCGAGCACGCCGACGGCACCGCGTCGCATGAATCCGCGCGGATAGGCGGGCCCGCCGAACCCGATCTCGTTCCATGCCCACGGGTGCGAATAGAACGCGGCGAGCACCGCCCGCATGCACACGGACCAGGCGCGCTCCACCGGCATCCGGGACCACACGCCGCCGTGCAGCTCGCCGGCGGCGAAGGCTCCCACGATCTCGTCCTGCACCGGCGGGTCACACTCGGCGAACGGCACACCGGACCGGTCCCGCCCGGCCTCGTCCAGACCCTCGAGGACCAGGCGCCAGGTGTCCCGGTCGTCCGGCATGCCCACGTACTGGAAGCCGTCCAACCGCCCATCGGCGAGCTTGGCGTCCACGGCCTCCGCCACCGGGATGCGCGGCTCGGAGTCCTGGGCCAGGCAGGTGTCGCAGAACGCCCGCAGGGTCGGCTCCTCGTCGCCGGTGAAGAAGCGCAGCGGGCCGGGTTCGTCCAACCGGGCAAGCACCACGCGCCGGGTGGCCTCGTCCCAGCTTCCGGTCGTTGCGAGGATGTCGAAGTCGGGATAGCGGCCGATCATCTGCGGTGTGGTGCCGCGCCGTTGCCGGGGCAACCAGGACGGGTGCGGCGGCCGGCGACCCTCGCGCAGGTTCGGCAGGTGCTCTCCGCGGTCGCGGTCAATCACGGTGCGCCGCCTCACTTCTCGCGACGGAGCAGCGCCGCGAGGATGCCCATGCCACCGACCATGCACATCAGTCCGGGCGCGGCGATGGGCGGGCCCATCGGCACGTTGTAGCTGGCCAGCCGCCAGCCTCCGGGTTTGCGGGCCACGCCGCGGGCGTGGAAGTACTCGCCCAGCAGCCCGTCGATGGCGTAGACACCGGCGGCCAGCGGCAGGACGGTCTTCGCCCATCTCTTGCTGACGATGCCGGCGACCCCGGCCACCACGACCGGCGGCGTGACCAGCACCGGCGACCACATCCACTTATTGCCGAAGCTCGCCTTGTAGTGCTCCAGGTAGATCTCCACGGTGGTGACCACCGCGGCGACGGCGGTGAGGCCGGCCAGCGACCGTTCGAATCGGCCGTGCGCCACATTCCGGACCATCCGATCGATCACGTGCTCGGTGCTGCGCACCGGTGTCACTCGGCTCGTGCGCACTGCCAGACCCACCTTCCTGTCGGATTCCGATCGTTGCAAGCACCCCCGGTTGCTGACCGCGCGGACGTGCTGGGACTACCCCGCCCACCGCCGGCGCAAACCGCTGCTCGGTGCCCTACCCGGCACGCCCGGTCAGTCCTCCGCGGTCAACGGCCGGGCGACGGATTCCAGGTCGGCGCGCTCGGCCTTGACGCCGAGGAAGATCTCGGCGATCCCACCCAGCGCCATGACGCCGGCGCCGATGTAGAACGCGGCCATCACCAGCCCGCGGCTGCCGGAGTCGATGAACTGTCCGAACAGCAGCGGTCCCGCGATCCCGCCGACCGCCGTGCCGATGGCGTAGAAGAACGCGATCGCCAGTGCACGCGTCTCCATCGGGAAGATCTCGCTGACCGTCAGGTAGGCCGCGCTGGCGCCCGCCGACGCCAGGTAGAACGTGACGACGACGAACGCGATCAGCAGCCACTCGCCGCCGGCCGCCGTGAGGAACACGATGCCGAGCGGGATGGTGACGATGGCCGATCCCAGATAGGTCCCGGCGATCATCGGTTTGCGTCCGACGCTGTCGAACAACCGGCCCAGCGTGATGGGCCCGAGCAGATTCCCGACCGCGTAGATGATGATGAAGACCGGCACGAAACCCGATGAGACGTCATAGAAGTCCGTGAAGAGGGTACCGAGGTCGAACGTGATCCCGTTGTAGATGAACGCCTGACCGACGAACAGTGCCAGCCCGAGCACGGCCCGGCCCGGGTAGGTCTTGAACGCGGTCCGCGCGATCTCCCGGAACGGGATGCTGGTGCGTTGCCGGACCTGGAGGGACTTGTCGACGTCGTCGAGTTCGTCGCCGAGGTGCTCCTCGATATCGCTCTCGATACCGTCGACGATCCGTTCCGCCTCCTCCTCCCGGCCGTGGATGAACAGCCACCTGGGGCTCTCCGGGACGTGCCGGCGGACGAGCAGGATGACGAAACCCAGCAGCACGCCGATACCGAAGGCCAACCGCCAGCCGAGCCAGGTGGGGAACAGCGACTCGTTGAGGAACACCAGCGCCAGCGCCGAACCGGCGGCCGACCCGCCCCAATAGGTGCCGTTGATGACGAGGTCGACCTGGCCGCGCACCCGGGCCGGGATGAGCTCGTCGATGGCCGAGTTGATCGCCGCGTACTCACCGCCGATCCCGGCCCCGGTGAAGAACCTGGCGAGGAAGAAGAACCACGGCGCGAACGCGAACGCGGTGGCGAACGTGGCGGCGATGTAGACGGCCAGGGTGAGCATGAACAGCTTCTTCCGGCCGGCCCGGTCGGTGAGATGGCCGAAGAACAGTGCGCCCAGGCAGGCGCCGACGATGTAGACCGCACCGGCGATGCCGACGTCGCCGGAGGTCATCGCGATGCCGCTGCCGTCGTCGGTCATGCGGGGGGCGACGGTCCCGACCATGGTGACCTCGAGGCCGTCCAGGATCCAGACGGTGCCGAGTCCGACCAGCACCCGCCAATGGAATCGCGCCCACGGCAGACGATCCAGCCGCGCCGGAATCTTCGTCCGGATGGTTGCGAGCTGGCCTCCGGCGTCCGTCACGGTCATCACCTCGTACTCGCCGAGTTTGCATCCGCCTGCGGCGGGTACCCCTCCGTCGTGTTCAGATGCGTCGTTCTAGGACATCGATTCCGCTTCACGTCGGAGGGCCCGATGCTCCTCTGGTCCTGTTCACGAGGTTGCGGCGCCGATGGCAGGAAGCGTTACCCGGACGCAGCGGCGGCTAAACGTTA
>CAZIIX010000001.1:30277-41400 GCA_964539345.1 uncultured Actinomycetes bacterium
TCGGCCGCGTCCCGGTCGGGTTCGATCAGTGCGGGGTCCTCCGGATCCGGCACGGATCGTGGGTCTCCGGGTTCTTGCCCGCTCTTCTGCACGGTCTCGTCGTGAATGCCCCAATGGCCGGACGCGTGCTCGCTGTCGTGGTCGCCGTGCCCCAGTCGGTGCTTACCCATGCGGATCGCCTCTCTCATGCGATGGCGGTGCGACGCCGGCGCGCCGCACCCGCGGCACCGGCACCGTCAGACCGGTACCGGTGCGTGCGGTGCTACCGTCCGGACGGCTTGGCATCCGATGCCGCGCCGCGTTCGGTCTCGGCGCCCTCGGTGGCGAGTGTGCCGGTCGCGGATTCCAGGTGCGCGCGGACGAACCAGTGGAAGAGCTCCAACGAATGCAGGTGCGCGATAAGCATGTCGTTGGTCACCGGGTCCAGTTCGTCGGTGTTCTCGGCCGCCTCGCGGTGCTCCTTGAGCACCGTCTGGTAGACCACGTCGAGTGCTCCGAGGTGCGTGATCGCGTCGGCGCGTCCGATGGAGTAGTCGTCCCAGGTGCGGCGCCGCACCAGTGCACCGGGCGTGCCGGACGGCGAGACACCCAAAGTGGCGATGCGTTCGGCGATCTCGTCGACCATGCCACGGACGTCCTCGACCTGCGGGTCGATCATCTCGTGCACCGCGATGAAGTTCGGACCGACCACATTCCAATGCACATGCTTGAGGGTCAGCGCGAGATCGTTGAGCGAATCCAGACGCTGTTGCAGGATGTCGGCGACCTTCGCGCCGTCCTCCGGAGTCAGCCCCGGCACGGTGTATGAGGGTGTGTGGGCCTTCTTGGCCATGGCAGGTTCTCCTTCGTGATCGGTCGCGGCCGCTGCTTCGGCGCAGCCGCCATCGTCGTCACTGGGGAACATACCCATCCGGCAGCCGGTCGAAACGGGAGGAATCGGCGACGTGGACGGTGCCGCGCCGCGACCCCGTACGCCCGATATCGGCGACGTCCGCCCGCTGCGCCGCCGGTCGTGCTCGGCCGTCGCGCTCGCGCAAACTAGTCGATCAGCGACTGATCCGCCTTCTCCACATCATCGAACAGCGGCAGCACCGCGTCGAGACCGGTGACCTCCATGGCGCGCAGCACCGTCCGGTTCGCGGCCACGATCGCCAGCCGATGCCCTTCGCTGTCCGCGTGCCGGGCGGCGTCGACCAGGACGGACAGTCCCGCGGAGCCGAGGAATCCCACCCGACGCAGATCGAGCCGCACCGCGCCCGCCTCGAGGCGGGCCTTGCCGATCGCCTCGTCGACCGCCGGGGCCGTCAACAGGTCGATCGCGCCCGAGACGGCGACCACGCGCACACCGGTGGGCAGATCGCTGACCTCCACCGCGAAGTCCTGCCCATTGTCGGCAGCGTCACCCGAGTCCGCGTTCACCGTCGGATCCGCTGGGGAACCAGCGCCCTGGGTGTCGCTCATCTGAACTCCCTCGTCCACACCGACCGTAGTGTCACCGAACCATCCTAGTTGATCACGCCTGTCGTGCGCTCGCGGTCGGATCCACTGCGGATCATATGTCCCCGGGGGCGAGATGCCATTGCCCGGCACCTCGCGGACGAGTCGGTCAACGCGTCGTTGGTCTCGGTGCCCCGCCGGCCCGGGGCGCAGAGGGCTCCTGGTGGTCATCACCGTTCGCATCGCGCGCGGCGGATTCCGATGTCTCCGCCAGGATCGCCCGCAGATCCTGCAGCGTGCGAGCCAGCAGCCGAGACACGTGCATCTGGGACACCCCGACCCGCTCGGCGATCTGCGTCTGGGTCAGGTGCTCGAAGAATCGCATGATGACGATGCGTCGTTCCCGCTCGGGGATCTGCGCGAGCGCGGGCCCGAGCACGGCTCGGTTCTCCACCAGCTCCATCCCCGGATCGCTCTGGCCCAGCCGCTCGGCCATGGCGCGGGAGTCGTCGCCGGTGCCCGCATCGTCCAACGACGCCGACCGATAGGCGTGCCCCGCCTCGAGCGCCTCCTGGACCTCGTCGACGGTGATCTCCAGGTGCGCGGCGAGCTGCCTCGGGGTGGGGGCACGGCCCAGCTGCTGGGAGAGCTCGCGGGTGGCGCGGTTGAGCGCCAGGTGCAGCTCGGAGAGTCGGCGGGGCAACCGGATCGACCAGGCCGTGTCCCGGAAGTAGCGGCGGATTTCGCCCATCATGGTCGGCACGGCGAAGCCCAGGAACGCCACGCCCCGTTCCGGATCGAACCGGTCGACGGCCTTGATCAGGCCCATCGTGGCGACCTGTTCGAGGTCGTCGACGGCCTCCCCGCGACCACGGAACCGGGCCGCGATGTGCTTCGCGACCGGCAGATGGAGCGTCACCAGCTCGTCGCGGACGGCAGAGCGGCGAGGGTCCGACTCCTCCAGACTCGCCAACTCGGCGAACAATGCCGGGCCGGCAGAGTAGTCGTCGTCGGTCACCGGGCGGCTCGCGGCGCGCGGACCTGCAGGGAGACGTGCACTTCGGGATCCCCATCGTCGGGTCGGTCGACAGACCCCTGCACCTCGTCGGTGAGCGTGGTGAGCACCATCCATCCGAAGGCCGACTCGTCGATCGACGCCGTCTCGCCCGCCGCCGCCCGCGCTTCGACGTGCACGGTCGAGTCGGCGGCGGAGAACAGCACCCGCATCGGGGTGCCCGGCACGGCGCGGGTGACGACCGTGGAGCCGAGCTCATCGACCGCCATGCGCAGGTCGGCCATCGTGTCGATGTCGAAGTCCATGGACACCGCCAGCGCCCCGGCGATGCTCCGCAGGAGCGAGATCTGCGTCGCGTCAACCGGAACCGTGACGTCCACCCGAACGGCCGCGTCCGCCGCTGCGGAAAGGCCCCGATCGGGGGACGCCGATACCGCGCCGCGGGATCGATCGTGGGCGGACCCGTGACTACTCGTCATCGCATTGCCCCATCAGGTTGCTCCTATCGCGTCATCGGGTGCCAAGGTTATCCAGTCCCTTGGCCAGCGACTACCCTTAATTCGAGCATTGCAATCCCCGGTTGCCCATGAGGAGGCCCGAGTGACCAATCGGCGGGATGCGTACTTCGACGATGTGGCCGATCTCTCCAGTCTCGATCCGGGGACGATCTGTGCTGCGCTGCTCCGCCTCACCGTACCGACGCGCGCCGCCTGGGCGATCATCTGGCTGCCAGCCGTGGACCGCGCCGGGCGCGTTCGGCTGCAGCGCCACCAGGCCCCGGCGCGACGGAGCAGGCGTCGGACATCGGGATCCGCTCCGCTGGCCGGCAGGCTCGGGGTGCGCGGCGTGATCGCCTCCGGCTCCACCGTGCACGCATTCCTCCCGGCGGACGGGCGGGCCGACAATTCCGTGGAGTCACCGGATTCCGGACTGACCGGCCCCGCACTGACCATTCCGCTGCGCGACAAGCGCGGCGTGGTCGGCGCGCTGTCGTTGGGGCAACTCACCTCCCTCGACGCCTCCGGCATCCAGGAGCTGGCGGACCGCGCGGGCGTGGCGTTGGCCAATGCGGCGCGGTTCCGCGCCGAGCACGCGATCAACAGGGAACTGCAGGAACTGCTCGCGCCGGCGCCGCTGCCGTCGGTGCGCAGAGTGGATCTGGCAGCCCGGTTGGTCACGGCGACACCGCGGACGATCATCGGTGGCGACTGGTACGACGCGGTCGAGATGCCGGGCGGCCAACTGGCTTTGACGATCGGCGACGTGGTCGGGCACGGTCTGGGGGCGGCGGTCGAGATGACGCACCTGCGCACCGGCCTGCGGCACCTTGCCCTGGAGGGTCGCGCGCCGGCCGAGGTGTTGGCCGATGCCGACTCGTTCCTGCGCCGGACGGGCAAGGCACGGTTCGTCACATGCCTCCATGGCGTCTACCGGCCGTCCACGGGCGAGCTGGACCTGGCCAATGCCGGGCATCTGCCACCAGTCCATCTGCCCGTCGGCGACCATCCGCGCGTGGTGGGGATCGACAGCGGCCTGCCTCTCGGCGGGGCGGCGGACCTGGCCGCCACCGCCACCGTCGCCGCGCCGGCGGCCGGTCGGTACCGGATGACGCTGCAGCCCGGCGAGTCACTGGTCATGTTCACCGACGGGCTGGTCGAGACGCGCGGCAGCGGCGCCGATGCCGGCATCGCCGCGCTGGTGGAGACGCTCGACCACATGACGCCGTCCGGGCGGGCCGGCGGTCATATGCCGGTGTCGCGGCGACGCCGCAGCCGCCGGTCCTCCGGACCGAGTGCCGCGGAGCTGTGCGAGCACATCGTCGCGGCGATGCATTCCTACCGCCGCAAGCGCGATGACGACGACATTGCCGTGCTGGTGCTCCGGCGCCGGCACCTGCGGTGACCGCACGTCCTGCGCGGCCCGTGTCGGGTGAACGGCGACCGGACCCGCCTGCCGCAGCGCGGACCGGCGATCCCGCCCGTCAGCCCAGGGCCAGGTCGGCCCACACCCGCTTGCCGGTCGCGGTGGGCTGGTATCCCCAGTTCTGCGCGATCGCGTCGACGAGGAGCAGCCCTCGCCCGCCACGCTGATCGCTCGCAGGGTGCAGCACGCGCGGCATCTCGCCGCCGCCGTCGGTCACCGCGATCGTCAGCACCTCGTCGGTGCACTCGAGCACGACGGTGCACTGCCCGTGCCCGTGCATGACGGCGTTCTCCACCAACTCGGTGACCACCAGCACCGCGCTGGGGACCATGTCGTCGAGCTCCCATTCGCGGCAGATGTCGGTGATGAAGGTGCGGGCACCGCCCGAGCTGGTCAGGGTCGCCGGGAACGTCGCGCGGGCGCTGAGCGTCGTCGCGCCGCACGAATCAACGCGCTGAGAATCCGGCATGCCTCTCACGTACCCTTCCGGTACCCATCTAAACAGACATTCGGACACAATCATGTAACGACATGGCGCGATTCGCGATGCGTCGACCGTCAGCGGTCGTCGAGCGCCCGGCCGCGCAGGTCCACCAGCCCCCAGGCGCCGACGGTGGCCACCGCGAAGAACACGCCGAACACCGTGAACGTCAATCCGGATCCGCCGATCCCGAGGAGCCACGGCACCATCAACGGAGCCACGATGGAGGCGAGTCGGCCACACGCGGCGGCCCAGCCGGCGCCGGTGGCGCGCAGTGAGGTCGGGTAGATCTCCGGCGTCACCGCATACAGCGCCCCCCAGGCGCCGAGGTTGAAGAAGGACAGCGCCATACCGAATCCGATGATCATGCCGACGTTGCTGGCGGTGCCGAACGCGAACGCGGAGAGCGCCGAGCCGGCCAGGAACACCGATAACGTGCTGCGTCTCCCCCAGACCTCGATGAGCCAGGCGGCGGTGGCGTATCCCGGAAGCTGCGCCAGAGTGATCACCAGCGTGTAGCCGAACGACTTGACGAGGCTGTACCCGTCGGCGACCAGGATGCTGGGGATCCAGATGAACGCGCCGTAGTAGGCGAAGTTGACGCACAGCCAGACCAACCAGAGTGCACCGGTGCGCATGCGGAACTCGCTGCTCCACAACGTCGAGAGCCGTTCCGCGACAGTGCGTCCCACCGGCCGCGGGGCGTCGACGGCCGTGGACGGCGCGGTCGGCTCGACACCGGCGGCACACTCGAGGTCCGCGACGATCGCGTCCGCTTCGGAGGTCCGGCCGCGGGAGACCAGCCAGCGCGGCGACTCGGGCAGGGCGCGGCGCACGAAGTAGGCGTACACCGCCGGCAGCGCGCCGATCGCGAACGCCCATCGCCATCCGGATTCGGAGCCCGGCACGACGTAGTAGCCGATCACGGCGGCCGCGAGCCATCCGACGGCCCAGAACGCCTCCAGGATGACGATGATCCGGCCGCGGATGCGCGCCGAGACGAACTCGCTGACATAGGTGGAGGCGACCGGAAGCTCGGCACCGAGCCCCAGTCCGACGACGAACCGCAGCGCCATCAACACGGCGATGCCGCCGGCCAGCGCGCTCGCCCCGGTCGCCACGCCGTAGACCAACAGGGTCAGGGCGAAGACGTGACGGCGACCCAGCCGGTCCGCGAGCAGGCCACCGACGCTGGCGCCGATGGCCATCCCGACGAAGCCGATCGACGCGATCCAGCTCGCCTCGCCCTGGGAGATGTCCCATTGCTTGATCAGCGCCGCCATGATGAACGAGATGAGCCCGACATCCATGGCGTCCAGCGCCCAGCCGATGCCGGAGCCGACCAGGACCCTGCCGTGCCGCCCGGTGAACGGCAACGCATCGAGACGCCGCGACACCGCGCTGACCGGGGGGTTTGGGGTTACTGTCACTGTTTGATCGTAAATGGTGGCGGTTTACCGCCTCCGGGCAGTGGCCGCTCCCGCGGCCTCAGTCGTCGCGGGCCGCGGTGCCGCGGGCCGCACCGCCGTCGCCGGTGCCGTGCGACCGGCGCGCATCGGCGACGAGATCGCGGACTGCCGGGGCGATCTCGGTGGCGAAATGCTGCAGCGGCCGCGGGTCGTCCACGGCCATCAGGAAGATGCTGATCCCGTCCCGGAGAGCGAATCGCGCCAGGTCGTCGGCGGTCTGCTCGGGGCCGACGTTGAGCAGCCGGGTGATCTCCCGCGGGTCGCGGCCGGCGTCCGCGGCCGCGGCATCGATCCGCTCGTTGCCGCGGGCGAGGTCGCCCGGCTCCAGGTACGACAGCGACGGGAGCCAGCCGTCGGCCGCCCGGCCCACCGTCTGCAGCATCCGCGGCCGGTAGGCGCCGAGCCAGATCGGGATGTGGTGCGCGGGTGCCGGTCCGCGTTTGGCGCCGTGCACCCGGTAGACATCGCCATCGACGCGGACCCCGCCGCGTTCGGACGTGTCCCAGATCTGCCGCATGACGTCGATCGCCTCGATCAGTCCGGTCACCGCCTCGCCGCCGGACCGGCGCGGCCCGCCCATCGCCACGATCGCGTCCCAGAACGCGCCGGAGCCGAGCCCGAGCGAGACGCGCCCACCGGAGAGCAGGTCCAGGCTGGCAGCCGATCGCGCGAGCACCGCGGGCTGCCGGAGCGGCAGGTTGAACACGTTGCCGGCGAGGCCGATGCGGTCGGTGCGGGCGGCGACCCAGGTCAGCAGCGTCCAGGTGTCGTGGAACGCCGGCTGGTACGGGTGGTCCTGGAACGTGACATGGTCCAGGCCCAGTTCCTCGGCCCGCACCGACAGCCGGGCCGCCCGGTCCACCGGAGCGTTCGTGGGCGTGATGAACGCGCCGAACTGGAGCGGGTGTCCGTAGTCAGGCATGGGGCCAGCATTCCGGATCGCCGGACCGGTCGCGTACGGTGGGGCCAGTAGATCGCCGTACCACCGTTCTTGCTGTTGCCCGATCCGGACAGCACACCTCGTTTGGATCTGAGGGTTCTATGGCCGCGCATTCCACCGCGCTCGCACCGCATCGCCCCGCCCCGGCCGGCACGCGCCGGCATCCGCAGAGCGACTATGCCGCACTGAAGAACCTGGTCAACGAGGAGGGCCTGCTGGACCGGCGGTACCGCTACTACGCGATCAAGGGCGCGGCACTGGCGCTGACGGTGGTGGCGATCGGGGTCGCGTTCGCGCTGATCGGCGACAGCTGGTGGCAGCTCGTGCCGGCCGCGGCGTTGGGCATGCTGCTCACGCACGTGGCGTTCCTGTCCCACGACGCCGCCCATCGGCAGATCTTCCGCTCCGGGCCGGCCAACGAGTGGCTCGCCGCGTGCCTGGGCTCGATCGTCATGGGCATGAGCGCGGCCTGGTGGCAACGCAAGCACACCAAACATCACGCCAGCCCGAACCAGATCGGCAAGGACCCGGACATCGACGGGAAGGTCATCGCGTTCTACCCGAGACCGGAGCGACGGCACGGACCGATCGTCACCTTCCTGCGGACCCGGCAGGGCTGGTGGTTCTTCCCGATCCTGACCTTCGAGGGCCTGAACCTGCACGCGCAGTCGGTGGTGACGTTGTGTCGCCGCGGCCCGGTCAAGCGCCGCGGATTCGAGATCAGCATGATGTGCCTGCGCTGGGTCGCGTACCTGACGGTGCTGTTCGTCGTCCTCTCCCCCGCCGTCGCGGCCGGGTTCCTGGGGGTGCAGCTGGCGATCTTCGGCATCTACATGGGCTGCACGTTCGCGCCGAACCACAAGGGCATGCCCGTCGTGCCGCGCGATGCCAAGATCGACTTCTTCCGCCGCCAGGTGCTCATGTCCCGCAATATCAGCGGATCCGGCCTGGTGTCCTTCGCCATGGGTGGGCTGAACTACCAGATCGAGCACCATCTGTTCCCCAGCATGCCGCGACCGAACCTGCGCAGGGCCCGCGACATCGTGATCCCGTTCTGCGCGGAGCGGGAGGTGACCTACGCCGAGACCACGCTCGCTCGCTCGTACGGCATCGTGGTGCGGTATCTCAACCGGGTCGGACTCGGCGCCCGCGATCCGTTCGAGTGCCCGGTGGTCGCCACCCTGCGTCCGCGCGGCTGACCCAGCGCCTGACCCAGCGGCTGGTACCGTCCGCGTCACCGCCGGCTCCGCGACCGGGCGACGGGATTCCTGCAGTACCCGATCTGAATCGGTACAGTCGGCACTATGGACGCCATGGCGACGAACACCACCGGCACCGACGCGGCCGACCCCGCCGTGCGACCGACCCGGATCCTGATCGTGGGCGGCGGATACGTGGGCATGTACACCGCGCTCGGCCTGCAGAAGGGCCTGGCCCGCGAGCTGCGCCGCGGCGACGTGCAGGTGACCATCGTCGACCCGCAATCGAATATGACGTATCAGCCGTTCCTGCCGGAGGCGGCCGCCGGGAACGTCGAACCTCGGCACGTGGTGGTGCCCCTGCGCCGGGTGCTGCGACGGTGCACGGTGGTCAACGGCTCGGTCACCGCCATCGACCACGCCGATCGCCGCGTCACCATCGCCACGACCGAATCCACCCTGCACCGCGACTACGACCTGCTGGTCGTCTGCCCCGGCTCGGTCTCGCGGGTGCTTCCGGTGCCCGGTCTCGCCGAGCAGGGCATCGGGTTCAAGACGATCGGCGAGGCGATCTCGCTGCGCAATCACGTCCTGGGCCGGCTCGATCTGGCCGCGTCCATCACCGACCCGGCCAGGCGCCGCCGGGCGCTGTCGTTCGTGTTCGTCGGCGGGGGCTACGCGGGCATCGAGGCGCTGGCCGAGCTGGAGAACATGGCGCGGTACGCCACCCGCTACACCCCCGACGTGCGGCCGTCCGACATGCGCTGGCTGATGGTGGAGGCGGCCGGGCGGATCATGCCCGAGGTCTCGCCGAAGATGTCCGACTACACCCGTCGGCAGTTGCTCTCCCGCGGCATCGACGTGCGACTCGGCACCCGGCTCGAGTCCGCCGAGGGCGGGCACATCGTGCTCTCCGACGGCACGGAGCTGGACGCGGACACCCTGGTGTGGACCGCCGGGGTGAAACCGAATCCGATGCTGCGGCAGACCGACCTGCCGCTGGACGAACGCGGACGGGTGCCCTGCCACGCCGATCTCACCGTGCGCGGCGTCACGGGTGTCTTCTCCGCCGGTGACTGCGCCGCCGTGCCGGACCTGTCCCGGCAGGCGGAGGGCGCACTGTGCGGGCCGAGCGCCCAACACGCGGTGCGGCAGGCGAAGCTGTTGGCGCGCAACGTGATCGCATCGATCCGAGGCGACGCTCTGCGAGACTATCGTCATTCCTACGCCGGCTCCGTCGCGTCACTGGGCCTCTATCACGGCGTCGCGGAGATCTACGGGGTGCGGCTGCGCGGGTTCCCGGCGTGGTGGATGCATCGCACGTACCACGTCTCCAAGATGCCGACGTTCAACCGGAAGGTGCGCATCATCGCGGACTGGACCGGCGCGCTGCTGTTCCGCCGCGAGGTGGTCTCGCTGGGCCAGCTGCAGCATCCGCGGCGGGAGTTCGAGCACGCGGCCGCCCGGGAGTAGGCCGCCGGCCGGCTCAGTCGAACTGCTCGATCATCGCCGCGCAGAACGCGTCGAGGTCATCCAGCTTGCGACTGGACACGAGCACGTTCGGACCGTGATCGCAGACCACGACCTCCTCGTCCACCCAGTTGCCGCCGGCGTTGCGGATATCGGTGGCCAGGCTCGGCCAGGAGGTGATGCGCCGTCCGCGGACCTGGTTGGCCTCGATCAGCGTCCACGGGCCGTGGCAGATCACCGCCACCGGTTTCCCGGCCGCGAAGAACCCTCCGACGAAGGCGACCGCGTCGCCGTCGGTGCGCAGCATGTCCGGGTTCGCCACCCCGCCCGGCAGCATCAGGGCGTCGAAATCGTCCGCGCTCACCTCGTCGACGGTGGCGTCCACGGAGAACGTGTCGCCCTTGTCCAGGTGACGGAAGGCCTGGATCGTGCCACCCGAGGTCGAGACCAGTCGCGGGTTGCCGCCGGCGTCCGCCACGGCCTGCCACGGTGTGGTGAGCTCCACCTGCTCCGCTCCCTCCGGCGCGACGAGGAATGCGACTGTCCTATCCTGCAACTGATTCGCCATGGCCGATGCCACCCTTCCGATGCGCTGTGCTCAACGCCGGGCTAGTACCCGAACACCTCGATCGCTATTCGGGGTCCGCCCGGCGGGCCACGCCCCGGTCGGCGGCTGCCGCCGCCTCATGGCAAAATAGTGACGTGAATCACTATACCGAGGCGGGTCGCGCCGCGATGACGCCGCCGCTGGCCGCCGCGCGGCGGGTGGTGAGCGCCCTGCAGCAGCACGGGTTCCGGCCCGCGCTCGGCGGTTCGGGATTGCTCGTCGCGCTGGGCCTGGCCGACGTGGCGCACGATTGGGACGTGACCGTCGACGGCCCCGCGGAGAGGGTCGCGGCGGCCCTGGAGTCAGCGGGGCTGGCCTACCAGGACCGCAGCGACCGCCAGGGGCCGTACGCCTCGGGCCGCCGGCTGGTGCTGGACGGGCCGGTGGACCTGCTGGTGAACTTCGCGCTGCGCGGCCCGGAGGGGGTCGAGGTGCTGCCCTCGCGCGTCACCGGGCAGTGGCGCGGCCTGCCGCTGGCCGATCCGAGCGTGTGGGCCCGCGCCTATCGGCTACTCGGGCGTGCCGACAAGGCGATGCTGATCGAGGGTCTGCCCCGGGCCGAGCCGGTGTGACCGACGCCGC
>CAZIIX010000001.1:41500-42987 GCA_964539345.1 uncultured Actinomycetes bacterium
GACCGACGCCGCGAGACGGGCGGTGCGAGGAGCCGGCCGCCGGTCACTATGGTCGTGCCATGCTCGACGACGCCCTCGAGTGGGTCGGCCGGGTCCTCGGCGCGCCGATCACCGCACACGCCGCCCTGGACGGCGGACTCACCTCGACGATGCTCGTCCTGACGGCCCGCTCGGGTCGGCGAGCGGTGCTGCGGTTGATGACCGAGGAGCCGTGGCGACGCCACGGGGCGGAGCTCACGCGTCGGGAGCGCGACGCCCAGCGCGAACTGGTCGGCACCGAGGTCCCGGCGCCTGCCAGCCTGGCGCTGGACGCCGTCGGCGGGGTGACAGGTGTGGCCGCACATGTGATGACGCTCATTCCCGGCTCGCCGGCCACCGACCCCGGGGAGGCCGAGATCGCGGCGATGGCCGACATGCTGGCGGTGATCCACGACGTCGCGCCTGCCCGGCTGTTTCGCCGCTATCAATCCTGGGCGCCACCGGAGAAGTGGGTCGTGCCGCCCTGGACCCGGTACCCGGCGTCCTGGCGGCGGGCATTCACGCTCCTGGCCGAGGGACCGCCCGAGCACGAGTCCGTGTTCCTGCACCGCGATTTCAGCCATCGGAACCTGCTCTGGCGGCACGGGGCGATCTCCGGCGTCGTCGACTGGGTGGAGACCTCGAGCGGGCCACGATGGCTCGACGTCGCGCACGCCGCGACGAACCTGGCGATGAGCTGCGGGTCCGCCCGGGCGGGGGCGCTGCTGCGCCACTATGCGGCGCTCACCCAGACCCGTCCCGACCCGTACTGGCTCGTGCTGGACGCGGTCGGGTTCCTCCCGACGCCGCCTGGCCGGCCGCTGTTCGGCTCGTCGCGCGAATTGGCCGGGTTGGATGAGTGGCTCGACCGGGTGATTCGCGGGGTCGCCGCACGGTGAGCGAGCGTGGGCCGGCCCGGGGTGTGCCGGCCCGGTGGGGTGTGGGCCGGTCGGTGCCCCCGGTGGGACTCGAACCCACACTGCAGCGATTTTAAGTCGCCTGCCTCTGCCGATTGGGCTACGGGGGCGCGCGTCTGCTTAGCGTACTGGGCGGGACACGCCACCTGGCAGTTCCCCCGACCCTCCCGACGCCGCCGCACCGGGTTCGTCCGCGGCGATCCGATTCGCCTGCGCGAGGATCTCGTCCAGCATCGCGGGCGTCAGCCGGCCGGTGAACGTGTTCTGCTGGCTGACGTGGAAGCAGCCCAGCAGCGTCAACCGCTGGCTGCCCCGTTCGACCACCGCGGTCGCGCCGTGCCCGAACCGTGGCCGCGGGCGCGGGACCGTCCAGCCCGAGCGGTCCAGCGTTCCCAGCAGCGCCTGCCATCCGAATCCGCCCAGCACCAGCGCCACCCGCAGGGTCGGCGCCAACAGTTCCAGCTCGCGGGCCAGGAACGGGGCGCAGGTGTTGCGCTCGGTGGTGGTCGGCTTGTTCTGCGGCGGGGCGCAGTGCACCGGCGACGTGATGCG
>CAZIIX010000002.1:0-3259 GCA_964539345.1 uncultured Actinomycetes bacterium
CGCCGGCACCGCCGGAGACTGCGTCATCGCCGAGCAGGTGTTGCAGGAACGAGTCCTCGTCGTCCCGCAGCGCGATGATCCGGATATCGCCCACCTGCTGCGCCCCCGCGACCGCGCGCTGGAGCTGCGCAACCAGCGCGGGATCGGCAAGCACCACACCGCTACCGGACTGCGCGAGGATGTAGGCCAGGTCGTCGCCGGTGAGGTTGAAGTTCATCGGCACGTGCACCAGGCCGGCCCGGCAACACCCCAGCCAGGCGAGCAGGAACGCATCGGAGTTCTTCGCGTAGGCGGCCACCCGGTCCCCCGGGGCGAGACCGAGTCCGAGCAGGTAGCGAGCCGATCTCGTGGCGGCCCGGTCCAGTTCGGCGTAGCTCCAGTCGCGGCCGGCGAAGCGCAGCGCCAGCCGGTCCGGGTACCGCGCGGCGGATCGGGCGAGTAGCGCACCGATGGTGCTCACCTGGTGCGGGGCGGAGGCGGAGGGAGTCGTCATGGTCGTACTCTGCCGCCACAGCCCCGGCCGCGCAATGGCAGCACACGCGCCGGGCCGCCTCGCCCGGTGGGCGGCCGCGTCCCCGACCTGGCCTGCCGCCGCGATCAGCCGATCAGGTCGTGCAGCCGGAAGCGTTGCAGCTTCCCGGTGTTCGTCCGCGGCAACTCATCGAGGAAGGCCACCCGGCGGGGGTACTTGTACGGGGCGATGCGGGACTTGCAGAAGTCCTGCAGTTCCTTGGCCTTGACGTCATCGCCGACGACGCCGTCGGCCAACACCACGCACGCGGTCACCAGCGACCCGCGCATCTCGTCGGGCGTGCCGATCACGCCGCACTCGGCGACGTCCGGGTGGGCCAGCAGCGCCTCCTCGACCTCCGGGCCGGCGATGTTGTAACCGGAGGAGATGATCATGTCGTCGCTGCGGGCCTGGTAGAACAGGTAGCCGTCCTCGTCGCGAATGTAGGTGTCGCCGGTGATGTTCCAGCCGTTCTGCACGTACACCGACTGCCGGTCGTCGGCCAGGTAGCGGCAGCCGGTGATGCCCTTGACGGCCAGCCGGCCCGGCTCCCCGACCGGTGCCTCGTTCCCATCGGCGTCCAGCACGGTGGCGATATAGCCGGGCACGGCCGTGCCGGTGGCGCCGGGGCGAATGTCGTCGTCGGCGGCGGAGACGAAGATGTGCAGCATCTCGGTGGCGCCGATCCCGTCGATGATCTTCACGCCGGTGGCGTCGTAGAACGCCTGCCACACCGACGCGGGCAGGTGCTCGCCGGCGGAGACGCAGCGACGCAGCCGGGACAGCGCCGCCGTGTCACCCGCGGCCAGCATCGCGCGATAGGCCGTGGGCGAGGTGAAGCAGATGGTCACGTCATGGTCGGCGATGTGGGCGAGAAGTTGGGGTGGGGACGCCTTCTCGATCAGCAGCGTGCTGGCCCCGACCCGCATCGGGAAGAGCACCAGGCCGCCGAGGCCGAATGTGAACGCGAGCGGCGGGGTGCCGGTGAAGACGTCGTCCGGCTCCGGGCGGAGCAGCTTGGCGGAGAACGTGTCGCAGATGGCCAGCACGTCCCGGTGGAAGTGCATGGTCGCCTTCGGCACGCCCGTGGTGCCGGAGGTGAACGCGAGCAGGGCGACGTCGTCGGCGGCGGTGTCCACCGGGGTGAAGTCGCCGGTATGACGATCGGCCACCGGGTCCAGCCGGTCGCCCGGCGCACCGTCGTCCGGGGCCGCACCCTGGGCATCGTCATCGGCCGTCCCGGCGCGGTAGGTCACCACGCGCAGGGAGTCGATCGCGGCGGCGTCGAACTCGGCGGTCCAGCGCTGGTCGACCAGGGCCAGGTCGACCTTGGCGATGTCCGTGATGGTGCGGATCTCTCCGGCGCGCAGCAGCGGCATGCAGGCAACGACCACACCCCCGGCCCGCAGGATTCCCAGCCAGCTAGCGACCATCTCCGGCGTGTTGGGGCCGAACAGGATGACGCGATTGCCGGCAGTGAGCCCGAAGTCGTCGGTCAGCGCGGCGGCGATCCGGTTGGCGCGGGCCAGCACCTCGTCATAGCTCCAGACGCGCCCGTCGGTGCTCCGCAGGCACGGCCGGTCGCCGCCGTGCTCGGCGATCGTGGTCTCGAGCAGCTCGACGGCGCAGTTGAGCCGGTCCGGGTAGTGCAGCTCCGGCAACAGGACGGGCATCTCCGGCCACGCCTCGGACGGGGGCAGGTTGTCCCGGCAGAACGTGTCGGGGTAGGCGGATGGCGCGAATTCCATGGCGGGTCCCTTCGCTACGACTCTGTCGATGAGTATTCCGTTTCAGTGACGCTAGTCAAGTTTTTGACATACCGTCAGTGGGAAAACGTTAGGATTCTTCGCGTGACCCCGTCCCCGCTCCGACCCGCGCCGACCGCCGCCCCGCCGACGCCGCGGGCGCTGTCCAGCCGCGCGCTGCTGGTGACCGTCTACGGTCTGTATGCGCGGGACCGCGGCGGTGCGCTGAGCGTGGCTGCCGTGGTGCATCTGCTGGCGGCGCTCGGGGTCGACGCGCCCGCGGCCCGATCGCTGGTGTCCCGGCTGAAGTCGCGCGGCGTGCTGCGTGCCTGCACCGTCGACGGCTCGCCGGGGTACGAACTGACCCCCTCCGGGCGGAGGTTGCTCGACGACGGGGACAAGCGGATCTATGGCGCCCCGCGGGCGCGGCTCGAGGACGGCTGGCTGCTCGCGGTGTTCTCGGTGCCCGAATCGCAGCGGTCGCGCCGTCATCACCTGCGCAACCGCCTGACCGAGCTGGGGTTCGGAACCGTGTCGGCCGGGGTCTGGATCGCACCCGCCCATGTGCGCGACGAGGCCGAGGACGTGCTGCGGCTGCACGATCTGAGCGGCTACGTGGAGCTGTTCGCCGCGGCCCCCGTCACCGATGACCCGGCCGCCAGGGCGGCCCAGTGGTGGGATCTGGATGCCCTCGCCGCGCTGTACGAGTCATTCGCCGCAACCTACCGACCGATCGTCGACAGCGTGGCCACGGTCGACGGCGGGCGCGGCGGGTCCGGTGGGCGCGGCGGGTCCGGGACGGACTCGGACCGCGAGGCGTTCGCGCACTTCGTGCGGGCCGTGACCGCGTGGCGCCGGCTTCCCTACCGCGATCCCGGACTGCCGCGAGAGGTGCTGCCGGCGGACTGGCCCGGCACCGCGGCGCGCGAGGCGTTCGACGCGATCCGCACCCGGCTGCACGAGCCCGCCGGACGCTACGTCGCCTCGGTGACCGGGTGCGCGG
>CAZIIX010000002.1:3359-5982 GCA_964539345.1 uncultured Actinomycetes bacterium
TGGTCATGATTGCACCGCTCCCCCATCGATGTTGATCGCCTGCCCGGTCACCGCCGCGCTGTCCAGGCAGAAGGACACCGCGTCGGCGACCTCGTCGGGTCGGATCAGCCGCCCGATCGGCTGTTTGCGCTCCAGGAGTTCCCGCGCCTGCTCCGGGCTGCGCCCCGTGGTGGCGACGATGGTGTCGATCGACGACTGCGTCATGGGCGTGTCGACGTAGCCCGGACAGACGGCGTTGACCGTCACCCCGCTGCCCGCCAGTTCCGCGGCCGCCGAGCGCACCAGCCCGAGGACGCCATGTTTGCTGGCCGTGTAGGCGGCGATGTACGGCTCGCCGACCTTGCCGGCGACCGAGGCGATGACGACGATCCGGCCGAAACGGCGGTCCCTCATGCCCGGCACCAGCGCCCGGATCAGCCGGAACGGCGCAGTCAGGTTCAGCTCCAGCGCCGCGGCCCACTGCTCGTCGGTGATGCGGTGCAGTGGCGCCGAGGTCGCGCCGCCCGCGTTGGCCACCAGGATGTCGATGTCGCCCCAGGTCTCGGCCACCGTGCCGATGATCCGTTCGACGGCGCCGGCGGCGGTGATGTCGGCGGGCAGCACGCAGGTCTCGCCGGGGCAGCCGGCGGCGACCTCGGCGAGTTGGTCGGCGGAGCGGGCGGTGAGCGCGACCCGGTGGCCGGCGGCGGACAGCCGGCGCGCGACGGCGGCGCCGATGCCCCGCCCGGCGCCGGTGACCAGTGCGATGCGATCGCCCATCAGCGGCCCTGCCAGTCCGGCCGCTGCTTGGCGTTGAACGCGCGGTGGAACTCGGCGTGGTCGTCGCTGGACATCAGCAGCGCCTGGGTGGCGGCGTCCAGTTCCAGCGCGGCCGCCAGGCTCATGTCCAGCTCGCGGGTGATCAGCATCTTGGTCTGCGCATAGGCCAGGGACGGCCCGGTGGCGAGCCGCTCGGCCAATGCCCGGGCGCGGCCGTCGACCTCGGCATCGTCGACCACTGCGGTGGCCAGCCCGTACCGGTCGGCGGTGGCGGCGTCGATGGTGTCGCCGAGCAGCAGCAGTTCGGTGGCCTTCGCCGCGCCGATCAGCCGCGGCAGCAGGTACGCCGCGCCCATGTCCGCGCCGGCCAGACCGACCTTGGTGAACAGGAACGCCAGCCGGCTCGAGGTGCCCAGCACACGCAGGTCGGAGGCCAGCGCGAGCACGCTGCCCGCACCGGCGGCGATGCCGCGGATGGCGGTGACCACCGGCAGCGGCGACTCGCGGATCGCCCGCACCACCTCGCCCGTCATCCGGGTGAACGCCAGCCGCTGGTGCGGGCTCATCGCGAGCAGCTCGCCGATGATCTCGTTGACGTCGCCGCCGGAGCAGAACGCGTCCCCGGCGCCGCGCAGCAGCACCACGCGCTGCTCGCCGCGGTGCGAGAGCTCGTGCATCAGGTCCCGCAGGTCCGCGTAGGCCTCGAACGTCAGGGCGTTGAGCTTCTCCGGCCGGTCCAGGGTGACCGTGACGATGCCGTCGTCGGCCTGGACGTCGAGGTGCTCCCAACGCGGGGTCGGCGGGGCGGATCCGGTGAACGGCGTCACTGCGGGGACTCCTTCGGGGTGGCGGGTGCTGCGGACGGTACGTCGGCCACCGGGGCGGCGCTCGCCTCGAGGCGCTGCCGGGCGGCGGCGAGGATCGCGCGGGCGATGATGTCCCGCTGGACCTCGCTGGCGCCCTCGTAGATGCGGGTGGCCCGGATGTCGCGGTAGAGGTGCTCGAGCGGGTGGCCGCGCTGCAGCGCCCGCGCCCCGTGCGTCTGCACCGCCAGATCGATGGCGCGCTGGGCGGTCTCGGTGGCGAGCAGCTTCGCGGAGGCGGACAGCGCGGCATCGGGCCGGTCGGCGTCGACGGCCGCGGCGGCGGCGTACACCAGCAGGCGCGCCGCGGACAGCCCGGCGGTGGCGTCGGCGAGCGCGTGCGTGAGGGCCTGCTTGTCGGCCAGCACCCCGCCGAACGCGCGCCGGGTGACGGCATGGTCGGCCGCGGCGTCCAGCGCCGCCTGCGCCATCCCGATGGTGAACGCTCCGACGCTCGGCCGGAACAGGGTCAGCGTGCGCATCGCCACCCGGAAGCCACGGTCGACCTCGCCCAGCAGGTCGTCGGCGCCGACCGGCACGCCGTCGAAGACCAGCCGGCCGATCGGGTGTGGCGCCAGCAGATCCAGCGGCTCACCGGACAGTCCGGCGCGGTCGCGCGGCACGACGAATGCGGACACGCCGCGGGCACCGGCATCGGCGGTGGTGCGGGCGAACACCGTGTAGACGTCGGCGTCCGGTGCGTTGGAGATCCACAGCTTCTCGCCGGTCAGGCGCCAGCGGCCGTCGCCGTCCGGATGCGCGGCCAGCGTGAGCGCCGCGGCGTCCGACCCGGCGTCCGGCTCCGTCAGCGCGAACGCCGCGACGAGGCTGCCGCGTGCGATGCCGGGCAGGTAGGCGTCCCTCTGGGGCGTGGTGCCGGACTGCAGGATCGGGTAGCCGGCCAGTCCCTGCAGGGCCAGCGCGGTCTCGGCCTCGGGGCACACCTCGGCCAGCGCCTCGCGCAGCAGGCACAGGTCCAGGGCGGCGACCTGCCGGCCGTC
>CAZIIX010000002.1:6082-25218 GCA_964539345.1 uncultured Actinomycetes bacterium
CGGTTCACCCGCCCGGTCGGCCCGGACGCGGCGATCCCGGCCAGCGAGGTGCGGGCCACCTGGCGGGCGCGATCCATCAGCGCGAGCTGCGCGTCGGTCAGCGAGAACGGCGCGGCACGAGCCTGCGTCATGGCCGATGGGGTCGACCCGGACGCGCTCCCGATGGTCGCGGACGCGCCGGCCGAAGGCTCCGTCATCGCGGTCATCGCGCCACCTGCTCGCGGCGGCGGGCCCGCTGCCCGGAGAGGTACTGCACCGGCCAGGGATGCCCCTGGAAGCCCTGGTCCATGGCGGCGTTGAGCGTCCAGTAGGGATCGACGAGGTGCGGCCTGGCCAGCACGGCCAGGTCGGCGCGCCCGGAGGCGATGATGGTGTTCGCGTCGTCCACCGACGCGACGGCGCCCACGGTCATGGTCGGGATCCCCACCTCCTGCCGGATCCGGTCGGCGAACGGCGTCTGGTACAGCCGACCATAGGCGGGTTTCGCCTCGATGGAGGTCTGCCCGGTCGACACGTCCACGATGTCGCACCCGTGCTCGGCGAGCATCGCGGCCAGCGCGACCGCATCATCGCCGTCGAAACCGCCGTCCACCCAATCGGTGGCCGAGATCCGCACGCTCATCGGACGATCGTCCGGCCACGCGGCGCGCATCGCGTCGAACACCTCCAGCGGGAACCGGGCGCGTGCGGCCAGGTCGCCGCCGTAGGCGTCGGTGCGCTGGTTGGACAGCGGCGACAGGAAGCTGGAGAGCAGATAGCCGTGCGCGCAGTGCAACTCGAGGATGTCGAAGCCGCAGTCGGCGGCATACCGGGTGGCCCGGACGTGGTCGGCGATCACCTGCTCGAAGTCGGCCGGCCCCATCTCGCGGGGCAGTTGGCTGTCCGGCCGGTAACGCAACGGCGACGGCGCGATGATCGGCCAGCCGCCCTCCTCCAGCGGGTCGGTGTCGCCCTCCCACATGCGTTTCGTCGAGGCCTTCCGGCCGGCATGGCCGATCTGCAGCCCGATGGCGGCGGTCGAGTTCCGATGCACGAAATCGACGATGTGCGCCCACTGACCCGCCTGCTCGTCGTTCCACATCCCGGGGCAGCCCAGCGAGATGCGGCCCTCCGGCGAGACACACGTCATCTCGGTGAACACCAGGCCGGCGCCGCCGACCGCCCGCGACCCGAGGTGCACCAGGTGCCAGTCGTTGGGCAGTCCGTCCACGGCGGAGTACTGCGCCATCGGCGAGACGACGATGCGGTTGCGCAGTTCGAGGCCGCGCAGCCGGTACGGGTAGAACATCGGCGGCGTGGCCGCATCGACCGGGTACCCGTCGGCGCGGGCGCGGTCGGCGAACCAGCTGTCGAACCGCCCGATGTAGTCGGCGTCGCGGAGCTTGAGGTTGTCGTAGGTGACCCGCTGGCTGCGGGTGAGCAGTTGCAGGCAGAACTGCGGCCGGTCCAGGTCGCGGTAGCGGTCGACGCCCTCGAACCACTCCAGGCTGGTCTGCGCGGCCCGCTGCAGGGAGGCGACGACGGGGCGCCGGTCGGCCTCGTAGGCGTCGAAGGCGGCCGTGACGGTGGGCTCGGTGAGCAGCGCGTTCGCCAGGCTGATGGCGTCCTCCAGGGCGAGCTTGGTCCCCGATCCGATGGAGAAGTGCGCGGTGTGCGCGGAGTCGCCGGCGAGCACGATGTTGTCGGTGTGCCAGGACTCGTTGCGCAGCACCGGGAACTCCAGCCAGGAGGAGTTGTTGCCCAGCAACGGATATCCGTCCAGGTGCTCGGCGAACAGCGCTTCGCAGAACCGCATGCTGTCGACGTCGTTCTCCCCCGGCCGGCGCGGCACGGCGTCGAACTTGTCGAGCCCGGCCCGCAGCCAGGTCTCCGGGGCGGTCTCCACGATGAATGTGCTGTGCGTCTCGTCATAGGGGTAGATGTGTGCCCAGAACAGCCCGTGCGGGGTGTCCACGAACAGGAACGTGAAGTTGGCGAACGGCCTGGTGGTGGCGAACCAGGCGTACTTGCTGGTGCGCCGGTCCAGGCTCGGCCGGAACCGCTCCGCCCGCGCGGTGCGGGTCGCGCTGTGCACGCCGTCCCCCGCCACGATGACGTCGTAGTCGGCCGACAGCGCGATCGGATCGTCGATCGCGGTGCGGAAGTGCAGGTTCGCACCCAGCTCGTCGGCCCGGTCGGCGAGGATGCGCAGCAGCTCCTGGCGGGACAGGGCCGCGAAGTCGTGGCCGTCCGACCGCTCCCGGTATCCCATCACGTCCATGTCGATCGCCGACCACTTGCGGAACCGGGACTCGATGGTGGCGAACGACTCCGGGTCGGCCGCGGCGATGTTGTCCAGCGTCTCCTGGGAGAACACGACGCCGAAGCCGAACGTCTCGTCGACGGCGTGCCGCTCGAACACGTCCACCGTGATGGACGGGTCCGCGCGCCGCAGACAGATTGCCGTGAACAGGCCCGCGGGGCCCCCGCCGATGCATGCCACCCTCATACCCGTCGAATATAGCGGTTTGCTGACGGTCGTCAAGAAACAGACATGTTCGGGGCGACTCGCTCGTTGTGGGTGTCTGAGCGCGTCACATGGACCGCGCTGGGACACCCACGACGGGTGAAGGGGCGGGGGTCAGCGGGGCCAGCCGCGGATCAGCACGGCCACCAGCGCGGTCCAGCCCGTCTGATGGCTGGCGCCGAGCCCGGCCCCGGTGTCGCCGTCGAAGTATTCGTGGAACTGGATGTCGTCCTGCCAGGGCAGCGTGCGCTGGCCCGGCCGGCGCCCGTCCGGGCCGCGGCGGAACAGCCCGATCAGCCGGTCCGCGAGACGGTCGGCGATCTCGCCCAGGGGCAGTCGCGTCCCGGAGCCGGTCGGCATCTCGGCCGAGATGCGCCGCCCCGATCCTGCGTCATACCGCCGGAGCCCGCTCAGCAGCAGGGCGTTCACCGGGAACCACACCGGCCCGCGCCAGTTGGAGTTGCCGCCGAACAGCGGCGTGCGCGATTCGGCCGGCTCGTAGTCCACGGTCGCCTCGCGACCGTCCAGCCGCACCACGGCGGGGTGCTCGCGATGCGCGGCCGACATGCTGCGCAGACCGTGGTCGGAGAGGAACTCACCAGGATCGAGCATCGCCGCCAGCAGCCGCGGCAACCGGTCGCCGTCGACCATGCCCAGCAGCGTCGGGTAACGCGCGGTGTCGACGAACCCGCGGTCGAGCAGCTCCGGCCGGTTCGCCGCGAACCAGTCCAGCCGCTCGCGGATCGCCGGCATCGTCGCGAGGACGTCGTCGTCCAGCGCCGTCACCGCCGTCAGCGGGATCAGCCCCACCATGGAGCGGATCGGGATCGCGGTGACCCGGCCGTCGCGGCGCCGGATGTGGTCGTAGTAGAAGCCGGCCGATTCCTCCCACAGGCCCAGTTCGTGCGCGGCGTCGCAGATGTAGCAGAAGTGGTCGAGGAACTTCACGGCGAGGCCGTCGAACGTGTGGTCGTCGCCGCGCAGGGCGAGCGCGATCTGCAGCATGTCCAGGCAGTACATGGCCATCCAGGCGGTGCCGTCGCTCTGTTCCCGGGTGCGCCCGTCCGGCAGGTCGGCGGACCGGTCGAACGCGCCGATGTTGTCCAGCCCGAGGAAGCCGCCCTCGAACAGGTTGTTGCCGTTGACGTCCTTCCGATTGACCCACCAGGTGAAGTTGATCAGCAGCTTGTGCATGGCCCGTTCGAGGAACGCCCGGTCCGTGCCACCGGTGAGGTGATAGACCTGCAGCGCCGCCCAGGCCTGCACCGGTGGGTTGGTGTCGGAGAAGTTCCACTCGTAGGCGGGGATGTCGCCGGACGGGTGCAGGTAGCGCTCCCCGAGGAGCAGCAGCAGTTGCTCCTTGGCGCCCTCCGGGTCGATCAGCGCGAGCGCGACGCAGTGACACGCCAGGTCCCAGGCGGCGAACCACGGGTACTCCCATGGGTCCGGCATGAGGATGACGTCGTCCGCGGCCAGGTGCCACCATCCCGCGTTGCGCACCTCGCGGTGGCCGGACGGCGGCGCCGGCTGCGTCGGATCGCCGGCCAGCCACCGGCGCACCTCGTACGGGTAGTACTGCTTGCTGCACAGCAGTCCGGCCAGCGCCTGCCGCCCGATGTGTGCATCCTCCGCGGTCGCGTCCGGGAAGACGCCGGCCCAGAACTCGTCCGACTCCCGTTGCCGCGCGGCCAGTGTCGCCGCGAAGTCCTCCCCCAGCGGGCCCGGGTCGGTGCCGAGACGCCACCGCATCCGCACCCGCCGGCACGCCCCGGCCGGGATGGTCAGCACGTGGTCGAACGCCGCCTTGGTGCCGGTCTGGTGCGGGTTGACCGTTGCGGCGCCGGACACCACGTGATCGTTGATGCCGTCCTTGGGGAATGCGGTGGCGGGCCGCCCGGCCCAGGTCTCGGTGCCGTAGAGCCGGCGGACGTTGGTCTCGTTCTCGCAGAACAGCAGTCGCACCGGGGCCTCGTCATGGCCGGAACCGGGGCCGTGCGGCGAGTCGGCCGCGACGTCGCTGACCACGGTGAAATCCCCCAGCGCCGGGTGCCGCCCACGCAGGACGGCACCGTCGGCCCACAGCCGCGGCCGCTCGGGGCCGCCGTCCTGCCAGGACCAGGTGTTGCGGAACCACACGGTCGGCAGCAGGTGGACCGTCGCGTCATGGTCGCTGCGGTTGTGCACCTCGATGCTCAGGCAGAGGTCCTCCGGCGTCGCCTTGGCCCAGTCCGAAGTGACCATGACGTAGTCGTCGCCGTCGAACACGCCGGTGTCCAGCAGCTCGTACTCCGGTGCGTCGCGTCCGCGAGAGGCGTTGGTCTCCGCCAGGTCGTCATACGGGAACGCGCGCAGCGGATAGGCGTAGCGGGTCCGGTGGAACGAGTGCGTCGGCGTGCCGTCGACGTACCACCAGTAGTCCTTGGCATCCTCGCCGTGGTTGCCCTGCGGACCGGACAGCCCGAAGTAGCGTTCCTTGAGGAACGGGTCCGCGCCGTTCCACAGCGCGATCCCCAGGCAGACGTTCTGACGGTCGTCGGACCAGGCGGACATCCCGTCCTCGTTCCACCGGTAGGTGCGGGACCGGGCGTGCTCGAACGGGAATGACCGCCACGCGTCGCCGTCGGCGGAGTAGTCCTCCCGCACGCTGCCCCACGCCCGTTCCGCCACGTAGGGACCGAACCGGCGCCACGGGAGCCTGCCCGCATCGGCGTCGGCCAGACGGAGCCGCTCGGCGTCCGTCATCCGGCGGCTGCCGCCTCCGCCTCCATCGCCGCGCGCACCCGCCGACCGATGTCGGCCAGAGTGCGCACCTCGTCGGCGCTGAGCAGGTCGATCAGCAGCCGACGGACCGCCGCGAGGTGGCCAGGGGCTGCCTGCTCGATCGCGGCGCGCCCGGTGGCGGTCAGGATGATGTCCGCCGAGCGCGCATCGTCCAGGCATTCCCGTCGCCACAGCAGTTCGCGGCGTTCCATCCGGGTGAGCTGGTGCGACAGCCGGCTCTTCTCCCAGCCGGTCGCCTCGATCAGTTCGCGGTAGCCGAGCGTGCCGTCCGGCTGTGCGGAGAGCTGCACCAGGACGTGGTAGTCCGCCATGGACAACCCGGACCGGCTCTGCAGGTCGCGGCCCAGCACCGTCCACAGCGGTTGGCCGAGGTCCCGGACGGCGCGCCAGGCGTCCGACTCCTGCTCGTCAAGCCATCGAACCGTTGCCATTCTGTGATCTTACGTGTTCGCGCTGCGGGCGACGGTGGGTAGTATCCGGTCTGCCTGATGCGCCCATCGTGGGCGACGACGGACCGACCGACGACACGACGTGACGATCGAGGGGATGACACGGTGACCGCATTGCGCCGAATGGCGGTGGCCGCCATTGCCGCTGCGGGCGTTCTAGCGACCGCCGGCTGCGCCACGACACTCGCCGGCACGCCGGTGCCGGCGACGACACCGGCCGCCGCCGATCTGTCGACCTCCGCCACGCCGGGCACCGGCGCCGAGCCGGGCACCGGCGCCGAGCCGGGCGCGGGCACCGTCGCGGGCTCGGCGGGCGCCACGGCATCGCACGGGCCCGGCGACCCGCAGCCGGGGAGCGCGGCGCCGGGGGTCTCCGGGCAGCCGACCGCCGCGACCACTCCGAGCGCGATCCGACCGATGCCGCCGTTGGACGCCACGCGCCCAGGCGCCCCCGTGCCCACCGACGGGTCGGACCCGCAGCAGCCCGACGCCGGCGGGGCGGACGGGGCGGACGGGGCCGACGGGGCCGACGGGCCTCTCGCCGTGGATCTGACCGATGTCGTCGCCCAGCTCTCGGACGGACGCGTGGCACGCGTGGAATCGGCGGCCGACCTGGACGCGTTGCGGCTGCTGGCGGCGCAGGCGGACGCCGCCGGGATGCCCACGTCCATCGTCGTGATCGGCACCCCGATCCCGGACACCAGCACGTCGACCATCACCGACCGGTTGTGGACCGATCTCGGTGACACGGTGGTCGTGCTGAGCCCCACCCTCGTCAGCGCGCGCAGTGACCTGCTCTCCCCGCAGCAACGCGACGACGCCGTGCAAGCGGCGGCCGACGCGGCCGACGACGAGAATGCCGTGCTGACCTTCCTCAACGCGGCACTCGGAGACCTCGGACTGGCCAACCCGCTCACCATGCCTCCCCCGACCAGCGAGGTCGTCGCCGGCATCGACGTCGCAGCCGCGGTCGCCGCGATCGGCCCGAACCACATCGCGATCAGCCCGGGCGCCACCAACGCCGATGAGGAGCAGGTGCGCCCCGCCGTCGAGGAGGCCTGGGAGCGCGGCGTCTCGCTGTACGTGGTCGTTCTCAGCCGCGATGCGACCGGCCAGCTCACGGACGTGTCCCGGGCCATCATGCGGTACACCGGCGGGACGGTGCTGGTGATCAGCCCGCAGCGGTTCGCGCTGTCCAGCGTCACGTTCACCGACGACGAGCTCTCGACCGTGCTGGACGACGCCGGCGCGGCCGAATCCTATGGCGCGCTGGTCTCCGTGGTGGTGGACAAGCTCACCGGCTGACGCGGCGCGATCCGGAGTACCGGGGCGTCAGGTCGCCCGCGGTGGCGCCGTGGTGCGCCGGACCACCAGACCCGGTGCGAGCCGGGCGGACTCCGGGGCGGGCCGCCCGTCCTGACGCATGAGCCCGAGCAGCATGGTCGCGGCGATCCGGCCCTGCTCGATCACCGGCTGTGCCACGGTGGTCAGCCCGAGCAGGCGCGCCATGTCGTGATCGTCCACGCCGACGACGGAGATGTCCTCCGGGACGCGGATGCCGAACTGCTCCCCGGCGTAGATCACGCCCATCGCGACCTCGTCGCTGACCGCCACGATCGCGGTCGGCAGCCGCGACGTCTGCCACTCGGCCCGCGCCAAAAGCTCGGACAGCGCCGATTCGCCGCCCTCGACCTCGAAGCCGGTGGTGATCGTCAGGCGGGGGTCGGGTTCGACCGTGGCCTCGCGCAGCGCACGGAGGTAGCCCTGGTAGCGGTCGTCGGCGACGCGCAGCCCGTACAGGTCGTCCGGATCGAGTCCGAGGAACGCGATCCGCTGGTGCCCGAGTTCGAGCAGGTGCCGGGTCGCCAGATAGCCGACGGCCCGATCGTCGACGCCGACGCCGGGGATGCCGTCGGTGAACGTGCCGACCGTGACGGTCGGGATGTTGCTCACGGTCCGGGCCATGCGCATCTCCGCCGGCAGCGCCAGCCCGACCACTCCGTCGACCCGCTTGTGCAGCGCCAGCGCGTCCAGCTGCGCCGCCTGTGGGTTGGCGGTCGGCCGGATGGGATACAGCAGCATGTCGTAGCCGGCCTCGGAGACGACCTCGTGCACCCCCTCGGTCACCGTGGCGAAGAACCACCGGGAGATCCACGGCGTCACCACGCCGATCGCGTTGCTGCGGCCGCGGGCGAGCGCGGCGGCGTGCGCCGAGGGCGCGTAGCCGAGTTCCGCGGCGGCGACCTCGACGCGTTGCCGGGTGGCCTCCGTCACGCTCGGACTTCCGCGTAGCGCCCGCGAGACGGTCGCGGCGGACACCCCGGCCAGCGCAGCGACCTGCGCGATGCCGACCTGTGCTACTCGGTTCTGCGATGCTGAAGGTTGTCTTTGTCGGATGTGGCTGCGGGGCACCGGAATCGAACTATCCCTTCACCGATCCGGCCAGCAGACCACGGACGAAGAAGCGCTGCAGCGCCAGGAACACCACCAGCGGGACGATCATCGCCAGGATCGCTGCGGACGGCAGGATGTTCCCCGAGCTGGAGAACTGCGTCGTCAGCTGCTGGATGCCCGCGGTGATCGGCCGGGTGTCGTCCCCGGAGAACGTCAGCGCGACGAGCAGATCGTTCCAGACCCACAGGAATTGGAAGATCCCGAACGCGGCGATCGCCGGAACGAGCAGCGGCAGCAGCACCTTCGTGAAGATCCGGACATGCCCCGCCCCGTCGACCCGGGCGGCCTCCACCAGCGAGGAGGGGATCTCCTTCATGAAGTTGTGCAGCAGGAAGATCGCCAGCGGCAGCCCGAATATGGTGTGCGACAACCAGATCGACCAGAATGATGACGACAGGCCGAAGTTGACGTAGACCGTGTTCAGCGGGATCAGCGCCACCTGGATGGGCACCACCTGCATGACGAAGACCGCGACGAACAGCAGGTTCCTGCCGGGGAACTCGATCCAGGCGAACGCGTACGCCCCGAGCAGCGCCAGCGAGATCGGGATGATCACGGCGGGCAGCGTGATGATGACGGAGTTCAGGATGTAGTCGGACAGCGGCGTGCCGCCGTTGCCCTGCCAGGCGTCGACGTAGTTGCTCAGCGTGAACCCGGCATCGGCGCTCCAGAAGTGCCACCAGCCCGACGATGTCGGCGCCGTCCCGGACCGGGTCGAGTTGACCAGCAGTCCGACCGTCGGCACCGTCCACAGGATCGCGATGACGATCGCCAGCAGCGACGCCCATGGCGAGCTCAGCCGCGTCTTGGCCTCCTGGGCACGGATCTGCGCCTTGAGCATCCGGGGCGTCACCGCGGAGTCGGTGCTCTTCTCGGGAGTCACGATCGGGACGGTCATCGCACGGCCTCCGACTTCCGCATCTGGTGGACATTGAAGACGATCACCGGGATCACCACGACGAAGATCAGGACGGCGGCCGCGCCGGCCCAGCCGGGCTGCAACGCGGACATCCACTGGTAGAAGGCGTTGGCCAGGATGTTGTTCGACGGAAGGTTGTTGCCCATGACGTTGACGATGTCGAACGTCTTCAGCGACGCGATCGCAACCGTGGTGAGGACCACGACCATGGTCGGCCGGATGCTCGGCACGGTCACGTGGCGGAATAGCTTCCAGCCGGTGGCGCCGTCGATGCGGGCGGCCTCGACGATCTCGTCGGGGATGGCCTTGATGGACGCGGACAGCAGCGTCATCGCCAGTCCGGTCTGGATCCAGATCATCACCACGATGAGCGCGAACGTCCCGACCGGGAAGATCGTCGTCCAGTTGACCGGTTCGCCGCCGAAGAGCTTCACGATCGCGTTCAGCAGGCCGATCTCGCCGCTGCCCTGCGGTGCCGGCTGGAAGTAGACGTACTTCCAGATCACCGATGCCGCGACCATGGAGATGGCCATCGGCAGGAACACCAGCGCCTTGGCGACGGCCTCGAAGCGCGTGCGGTCGACCAGCACGGCGTAGACCAGGCCGAAGGCGGTGGCGACGATCGGCACGACGAAGATCCACACCACCGTGTTGATCAGCATCTCGGTGTTCGCCGAGTTGAAGATGTGGTTGTAGTTGGCCCAGCCGGCCCAGCCGATCTCCGTGCCGAACTGGTCGAACTTCTGGAAGGACTGGATGATGGTGCGGATCGCCGACCACAGCAGACCGGATGCCAGCGCGATGAACACCGGGCCGAGGAATCCGGCGACGACGACCGCCTTGGGCACCCGGGGGCGGTCGACCGCCCACAGGATGATGCCCATGACAACGACGAACAGCACGATCGCGAAGAACATCACCGCGACCTTCTGGGCCACCGTCGTCGGGTGGAAGATCATGTCCACGAACCACGAGTGCTCGCTGGAGTTGTCGTAGAACAGGTGGTTGCCGGTCGGGCGGATGCTCATGTAGATGACGATGCCGACGATGGCGGCGATGACTACCCACACGATCGGGGTAATCCACGACAGCGGCCGACCGGACTTCTCCCGGACGGGCCGCTCGAGGGTGTGCTGGGTCAAGGCCGCGTCCTCCCGTGCGTGCGCGGAGCGTGGTGGCGGGTCACCGGATGCCGTGGTGACGGGGTGACCCGGGACCGCATCGATTGCTGAACGATAGCAGCGGGCGGTCCCGACGGAGCGCCGTCGGAACCGCCCGCTGCGTCATCGTGCTCTTCCTCTCAACGAGTCAACGTTCGGCTCACGGCCAGGCCGCTTGGATGGCCTTCAGCGTCGTCTCGTCGTCCTGACCGGTGATCCACGCGGTCAGCTGCGTCCATTCGGCGCCCGCACCGACCGCGGCCGGCATCATGTCCGAGGCGTCGAAGCGGGAGACGGACTTCGGGTTCTGCAGGATCTCGACGCTGAGCTTGTTGATCGGACCCTGCACGTTGTCGACCTTCAGGCCCTTGTTCGCCGACACGCGGGAGGGCGACTCGATGGACTGCAGGTTCGCCCAGTGCGCGGTGGACAGGTAGTACTGCGCCGCCTGCACCGCGGGCTTGTCGTTGAACGCGAGGATGAACTCGCCCGCCACCTCGACCGGGTCGCCGAACTCGTCGCTCATCGGCGGCTCGTAGAACGCGTAGACGTCACCGTCCTCGCCGATCTTGGTGCCCTCCGGCCAGGTGTAGAAGTTGGCCATCTGCATCATGTAGCAGTTGCCCTTGAGGATCGGCTCGCCCGCCTTGTCGAAGTCGGTGGTCGCGATCGACTTGACGTCGCCCAGGCCGGCATTGACGTACTTCGGGTTCTTCAGGATCTCCCCGACCTTGGCCAGCGCGTCCTTGATCGGCTGGTCGGTGAACTTCACCTTGCCGTCGACCCAATCGTCATAGACGTCCGGACCGGCGGAGCGCAGCACGACCTCTTCGAGCCAGTCGGTGGCCGGCCAACCGGTGGCATCACCGGAGGCGATACCGGCGCACCACGGCTTGACGTCGCCCGCCTCGGCGATCTTGTCGGACAGCGCGATCATGTCGTCCCAGGTCTTGGGCACCTCGTAGCCGGCATCGGCGAACATCTTCGGCGAGTACCACACCAGCGACTTCACATTGGCGCCCAGCGGGGCCGCGTAGAACTTGTCGTTGATCGTGCCGTACTTCTTCCAGCCCGGATCCCAGTACTTGTCCACGTTCGCCTCGACCTGCTGCGGCGCCGGGACGGCGGAACCCTGGGAGACCAGCGTGGCCAGCAGGCCCGGCTGCGGCACGACCGCGAGATCCGGCGGGTTGCCCGACTTGGCCTGCACCACGATCTGCTTCTCGAAGTTCTTGTCCGAGTTGAACTTGATCGTCGCACCGGTGCACTTGTTGAAGTCTTCCATCGTCTTGCGCAGCGAGGTGGCCTCATCGCCGGTGATCGACGAGTACATGGTGACCGTCTTGCCGTCGATGTCGGGCCAGTTCTGCTTGATGGTGTCGCACCAGGTGTCGTCGTCCCCGGCGGCGGCATCGCCGTTGCCGCTCTCCGACGGCGCCTCGCTCTCGCTTTCGCTGCCCCCGGCCTCGGGTGCCTCGCTGCTCGCCCCGCCGCCCTCGCTGGACGGCGGCGGTGCCTGCTCCTCGGACGACTGGGTGTTCCCGGCCGCCGAGGTGTTCGCACCCTCACTCCCGTTACTGCTGCTCCCGCAGGCGCTGATGACCAGTGCCAGTGCGCCGATCCCGGCGACGGCTGCCATCATCCTGCGTGCCGACGTTCGTGCCACGCGGCAAACCTCCCTTTCGCGTCTTGGTCGCTGTGAGTGCCTTCACAGCGCTCCTGCTGATGTAAGCGCTTTCATTCCGGTTTCGCAACCGGTAACCAGCCAAATAGCCGTAACGATTCAGTAACGCCGGTCTGGTCGAGCGTCGGCGGGTGCCGTCACCCGACGTCGGGGGCCAGCGTGGAGGGGGCCAGGTCGGCGTAGCCGTGCCAGGATCCCGCCGACGTCGTCACGGTGCGGGCGGCGAGCATGGCGCGCACGATCGCCCGGGTGACGACATTCGGCGCCACGGACAGGATCTGCTGCCACTGCAGCAGGTCCGGTGGCGGCCGCCGGGCGGTGGACACGGCGAACACCGAGTCGCCGTCGAAGAGCGTGTGCACGGGGTTGAGCGCCCGGGCGAACCCGTTGTGGCCCACCGCGGCGAGCCGGCAGCACTGGGTCTTCGTCAGCGACGCATCCGTGGCGAGCACGCCGATCGTGGTGTTCCGCATCCGGCCGTCCGCGGGCGGGCCGTCCGCGGGCGGGCCCTCCTGCGGAAGCCGCCCGCCACGGGCAGCGGCCCCGGCCAGGGCGGCGCGTTCGTCGGGTGTCGGCGGGGTCAGCCGCGGCGCGTCGCCGGGCAGCAGCAGTGGCTGGCCCCACAACGTCCCGGTGGCAGGGTCGACGGCCGAGCCGGCGGCGTTGACGACCACCATGGCGCCGACCACCGTCCCATCGGGCAGCAGCGCCGAGGCGCCGCCGATGCCACCCTTGAGGCCGCCGGCCACCGCTCCGGTCCCGACGCCGAGTCCGCCCGCGGCCGGGCCCGGAGGGCGGTCCGCGGCCGGCATCCGGGCGGCCTGCAGCGCCTGCGCGCCGAAGTCGGCATCGGGGCGGGCGCCGAAGTCGCCACCGCGCCCCAGATCGAAGATGACGGCAGCCGGCACGATCGGAACGACCTGCTCGTGGTCGGCCCCGACGGGGAAGCCGAGGTGCGCGGCGCCCAGCCCGTCCGCCACGCCCGCCGCCGCGGCCAGTCCGTAGGCGGACCCGCCGGTGAGCACCAGCGCGGTGATGCGGTCCACCGTGGCGGTCGGGGCAAGCAGGTCGGTCTCCCGGGAGCCGGGGCCGCCGCCGCGGACGTCGACGCCGGCGACCATGCCCTCGTCCGGGCCGAGGACGACGGTCGTGCCGGTGAGGAAACCGCCATCGCTGCGACCGTAGTGCCCCACTCGCAGGCCGCCGACGTCCTCGACCGCGTTCGTCGGGCCGGGTGCCGTCGGGGGAAGGAGCGGCGCGGACACGGCGACCTCACTCTCCGGTCCGACGGGTGGGCGCGCTGCCGGGCGCAATGTCCGCCAGCACCTCGACCCCGGCCGTGTGGTGGCCCTCCTCGGCGATGTTCTCCGTGAGACGGGTGATGACGTGCACCAGGCCGGCATGGCCGATCGCCGGTGTCGTCCGGGCCAGCACGCACACCGCCACGGTCGTCGCCTCGCGCCCCGGCTCGTCCGGATCACCGGCCGTAACGACGGTGGGCCGCAGCGTGAAACCGCCTGCGCCGATGGGAGTGTCGACGGATCGGGCGATCTGTCCCTCGAGCTCCGTCAGGCCGACGAGCAGCGGCCCCGCGGTGGTCAGCGGGCCCGCCGGGCGCGAGGCATGGTCGATCGACGTCGCACGCAACGTGATGCGCAGCAGGAGGGTGCCGGTGTCATCGGCGGGCACCTGACCGTCGGGCGCATCGACCATCACGACGGTCCCTCCTGTCCTGCCCCGCTCCCCCGGGCGCGGCCTCCGGCGCGGGCCCGCGCCGCGGTCAGCGACTTCGCCAGCGACGGCGCCACATCGAGCAGCTCCCGGGTGTAGGGATGTTCGGGACGTCGGTACACCCGGTCCGTCGGTCCCCATTCCACCACATGCCCCCGTCGGAGCACCGCGACCTCGTCGCACAGGGCACGCACGACGGAGAGGTCGTGCGAGACGAAGATCAGCGTGATCCCGTGCGCCGCGACGACGGACGAGAGCAGCTCCAGGATGTGCGACTGGATCGTCACGTCCAGTGCGGAGACGGCCTCGTCGGCGATGAGGATGCGCGGTCTGGCGACGATCGCGCGGGCGATGGAGATGCGCTGCCGCTGCCCCCCGGAGAACTGGTGCGGGTAGCGGCCCGCCGCGTCGTCCTCCAGGCCGACGTCGCGCAGCGCCTCGCGGACGCGGTCCCGGGCGTCCGCGCGCGCCAGCCGGTGCAGCGGTTCCGCCACGATCGCGCCCACCCGCATCCGCGGGTCGAGCGAGCCGGCAGGGTCCTGGAAGACCATCTGGAGCGCGCTGCGCAGCGCGCCCAGGCGCCGTTCGGGCAGGCCGGTGATGTCGGTGCCGTCGACCACCACGCGGCCGCCGGTCGGGCGGTCCAGTCCGGCGATCAACCGCATCAGCGCCGTCTTGCCGGCGCCGGACTCACCCACGACGCCGAACCGGCTGCCCGACCCGATGGTCAGCGACACGTCGTCCAGTGCCAGCACGCCCCGCCGCCCGCCGCCCGGCCCGCGCGCGGCGAAGAACCGGCTGACGCCCTCGAGCCGCACGGCCGGGGCGGCGTCCCGGGGCCCGATCATGCCGTCCCCCGTCCGGGGTCGGTCGCCCCGGTCGCCGCCGCCGGATCGACGTGCGCGAGCAGCTGCCGGGTGTGCGGATGCTGCGGACTGGCCACCACGTCCAGCACCGCTCCACGCTCGACGATCCGCCCCTGCCACATCACCAGCAGGTAGTCGCACAGCGCCGTGACCACGGCCAGGTTGTGCGAGATGAACAGCAGCGCCGCCCCGGACTCGGCGCAGCGCCGATCGATCAGCTCCATCACCTGCGCCTGCGTGCTGACGTCCAGCGCGGTGGTCGGCTCGTCGCAGATCAGCAGCCGCGGGCGATGCGCGATGGCCATGGCCAGCACGACCCGCTGCCGTTGACCGCCGGAGAGCTCGTGCGGGAAGCGTCGCGCGAACCCGGTCGGCTCGCCCAGCCCGACCTCGGCCAGCAGTGACGCCGCGCCGGCGTGCAGGGCGCGGCGGCCGCGCGGCGACCGGTGCAGGCTGATGGCCTCGGCGACCTGTGCGCCGATGCGCATGGTGGGGTTCAGCGCGGTCATCGGCTCCTGGAAGACCATGCCCACATCGCGGCCGCGCACCCGCGCCAGGTCCTTCTCCGGCAGGGTGAGCAGGTTGGCGGCGTCATCGCCGATCGTGACGGTGCCGTGGGCGCGGACGTCGGTCGGCAGCAACCCGGCGACGGCGCTGGCGGTGAGCGTCTTGCCCGATCCCGATGCGCCGATCAATCCGACCCGTTGGCCGGACTCGATGCGGAACGACACGTCCTGGACCAGCGGCGTCCGGCCGGCGGTGATGTGCAGGCCGCGCACGTCCAGTGCGGCGGCCCCGTTCTCTCGCGTCATGGCCGCTCCAACCGGGGGTCGAACCGGTCCCGCAGCCCGTCGCCGAGCAGGTTGAAGCCGAGCACCGCGACGGCGATCGCCACGCCGGGCCAGACCACCAGCAGCGGATAGGGGCGGATCACCGCCTGCCCCTCGTAGAGCATCCGACCCCAGGACGGGGTCGTCGGACCGGCGCCCAGTCCGAGGTAGCTCAACGCCGCCTCGGCCAGGATGGCGATACCGTACGACACGGACGCCTGCACCGTGGCCAGCCCGGCGATGTTCGGCAGCACGTGGCGCACCGCGATGTACAGGCTCCCCCGGCCGGAGATGCGCGCCGAGAGCACGTACTCCCGGGACATCACCTGCAGCGTCCCGGACCGCACCACGCGGATGAACGCGGGCACGGTCGCGATCCCGATGGCCGTCATCGCGGACGTGATGGAGGCGCCGAACACGGTGGCGAAGATCAGCGCCATCAGCAGGCCGGGGAAGGCCAGCCAGATGTCGGTCACCCGCATCACCAGCTCCCCCCACCAGGGGCGCGTCATGCCCGCCAGGATGCCCAGCGGGATGCCGACGACCGCGGCGATCCCCACCGAGACGATGCCGACGTAGAGCGTGGTGCGCGACCCGGCCATCAGCCAGGACACCATGTCGCGGCCGAGCAGGTCGGTGCCCAGCAGGTGTCCGCCGACGCCGGGCCGGACCGCCAGGTGGGCGGTGTCGGTGTAGGTGGTGGCGAACGGCGTCCAGAAGAACGACACGAGGGCAGCCGCCGCGATCACGCCCACGATGGACGCGCCGGTCCACATCAGCGGATTGGTGCGCGCCGCCCCGGACCGGGTGCCGGGCGAGAGGGGTAGGTCCGTCATACCTTCGCCCTCCGCAGCCGCGGGTCGATCACCGTGTAGGCCACATCGACCAGGAAACTGATCAGCAGCGAGATGACCACGATGGTGATGACGATGCCCTGGACGGCCAGTCGGTCCTGCCGCGCGACCGAATCGACCAGCAGCGACCCGATGCCCGGAATGGCGAAGACCCGCTCGACGACGACGGCACCGACGAGCACCGTCACCAGCTGCACCCCGAGCACGGTCAGCACCGGGATGGCGGCATTGCGCAGCCCGTGCCGGAGCACCGCCTGCCGCTGCGTCATCCCCTTGCTGCGCGCGGTACGCAGATAGTCCTGCGCGCTCTCGTCCAGCACCGCCGACCGGACGTAGCGGGCCAGCACGGCACCCTCCACCAGCCCGAGGGACAGCCAGGGCAGCAGCATCCCGCGCAGGAAGCCGATCGGGTCCTGCGCGGGCACGTGGTAGCCGCCGGCGGGCAGCCAGCCCAGGCCCACCGCGAACGCCGTGATCAGCAGGATGCCGGCCAGGAACGCCGGGACCGCCACGCCCAGCTGGGAGATGCCGGACAGGATCCAGCCGCTGACGGTGCGGTGCCGCAGCGCCGCCATGGTGCCCAGCGGCACCGCCACGGCCAGCGCGACCACGACCCCGCCGGCCACCAGCCACAGCGTGACCTGCAGCCGGTCGGCGATCTGCGGCCCGATCGGGAAGTGCGTGACGTAGGAGGTGCCGAAATCGCCGTGCAGCATGCCGCCGATCCAGGACAGGTACTGGGTGAGGATCGGCCGGTCCAGCCCCATGCGGCGGCGCAGCTCGGCGATGTCGGCCGGTGTCGCGTTCGTCCCCAGGGCCGTGCGCGCCGGATCGCCGACCAGCGTCAGCAGCGCGAACACCAGCACGGACGCCGCGACGGCACTGACCAGGAAGATCAGCAGCCGCCGCGTCAGATGCCACCACACGGAGTGAACGACCGGCGCCGGACTAGTCGGTGTACAGCGTGAACACGTTCAACGATTCGCCGATGGCGTTCTTCGGCAGCCCGTGCACGTTCGTGTCGGTCACCATCAGGTTGGGGAACGCCCACAGCCACGCCGCGGCGGCGTCGTCGGCGAGATCCTTCATCACCTGTTGGAAGTCGGCGATGAACGTCGCGTGGTCGGTCGCGGCGTCACCGTCGGCCTCGAGCTTGGCGACCTCGGGATTGGTGTACTGCGTGTAGTAGTCCGGGGTGCCGTCGAAGACCGTCGTCACGTCGTACTGCTCGACGTGGTTGACGATCGTCAGGTCGTAGTCGTGCTGGGCGTAGACCTTGTCCAGCCACACGTCCCAGGCGACGGTCTTGGTGTCGACCGTGATGCCGGCCTGGCCCAGCTGCGAGACGATGATCGGCGCGGCGGCGACCGCGTAGGGCAGCCCGGAGGCGATGGTCAGCGTCAGGTGCAGATCGGACTGCCCCGCTTCGGCCAGCAGGTCCTTGGCCTTGGCGACGTCGTGCGGGTAGCGGTCGGCCAGGTCGACGAACCACGGGTCGGTGGGGACCTCGTGGGAGCCGATGACGGTGCCATGGCCACCCCAGGCCGCCTGCAGCAGCGCGGGCTTGTCCAGCGCGTAGTTGATGGCCCGGCGGACGCGCAGATCGTCGAGCGGCGGCTTGGCGTTGTTGATGCCCATCATGACCTTGCCGTTGGTGGACCCCTCGATGATGCGGAACCGGTCGGCGTCGTCGAACTGGCTCAGCGCCTGCGGGGTCTGCACCGTGGTGATGACCTGGATCTGGCCGGTGAGCATGGCATTGTTCATCGCGGTCGGATCCTTGAAGTACCGGAAGACGACCGTCTTCAGCGGCGGCGGCGTGCCCCAGTAGTGCGGGTTACGGGTCAGCGTGATGGATTCGCCGTGCTGCCAGTCGGTGAACACGTACGGGCCGGTGCCGATCGGATCGGTGCCGAGCGTGTCGACGTGGTCCGGGCTCATCATCGCACCGATGCGGGTGGTCATCTTGAACAGCCACAGGTTGCTCGGGCGGCTGAGCACCACGCGCAGCTCGGTCGGCGAGACGGCGGTCGCCGAGCTCACCACGTCCATGGCGTCGGCGACGCTGACGGTCCACTTCGTCTTCACGTAGTCGATGGTGAAGGCGGCGTCGTCGGCGGTGAACGGCGTGCCGTCCGAGAACGTGACGCCCTCGTGCAGCCGGAAGTCATAGGTCAGTCCGTCGTCGGAGACGGTCCAGCTCTCGGCCAGGCCCGGGACGATGCTGCCGTCCGGCGCCTGCGTCACCAGCGTCTCGTAGACGTTGTCCAACAGCAGCTGTGGCGCCTGCGCGCCGTTGTCGGTGGTGAAGTCCAGGCTGGTCGGTTCCAGGATCAGGCCGAGCGAGATGCTCTTGTCCGAGGGCGGCGGCAGCGACGTCGCCGGCGTGCCGGTCGGCCCGGACGGTGTGTCGGTGCCGTCCGGCGCGCCCTGCGAGCCGGACGGCGAACTCCCGGCGGTGCCGCCGGCGGTCGGGGCGACGGGTTCGGTGGGGCCGGGCTGCTGCGACTGGGAGGGGCCCACGGACTGGGACGTGCCCACGGTGCCGGCGCCGGCGCTGCAGCCGGTGATCGTCACACCGAGGATGGCGCCGACGGCCACGAGCAGCCGTAGATGTACCCGCCCCATCGCGTTGTCCTCCCACCGACGGCCCGAGGGCCACATGACGCAGCCGTCCCGCGGCACACGTCGTTGAGACAGTCAGATCCTCCGTGCAGCGCGCCGCCGACAGGGGCCGCGCGAATGGCCCTTATGGTATCTGTCAACCTGTCCGGCGCTAAGCGGACCGGACGCAGATCACACTTCGCGGGCGGCGCTGAAATCCGCGCCCTCAACGAGCGCCCCGCGGCGTTTCCGCAGGTCGAGATGATCTTGGACGCGACGACGGCTCAGATTTCAGCGC
>CAZIIX010000002.1:25318-29624 GCA_964539345.1 uncultured Actinomycetes bacterium
CCGGGAGGTGGCAGCTGCCCGGGCGCGGGCCAGCCGGTCACCGCGGCCGGATCGTCCGGGCCGGCGACGGCGGCGGCACGCGCGGCGGCCGCGGCTGCGTCCTTCTGCGCGATGGTGACGGACGCCTCCCGCTCGGCCGCCTTCACCGCCTGCGCGACCTCGTCGGCGGAGGTGCCGCCGAACCAGTCCTGCACGTCGTCGTCGATGTCGCCGGGGCGGGACTCGGGGATGTCCTCGGTGGGCGGCTCGTAGCGGAAGACCCCGTCATCGCCCTTGTCCCCGAGCATCCGCGCGAACCCCTCCAGGGACTTGGAGAAGTCCGACGGGATCATCCACACCTTGTTCGCATCGCCCTGCGCCATCTGCGGCAGCGTCTGCAGGTACTGGTAGGCCAGCAGCTCGGGCGTGGGGCGGCCCGCCTTGACCGCGGCGAAGACCTTCTCGATCGCCTTGGCCTGCCCCTGCGCCTGCAGGTACCGGGCGGCGCGCTCACCCTGGGCGCGCAGGATGCGGGACTGCCGTTCGCCCTCGGCGGCGAGGATGGACGCCTGCTTGGCGCCCTCGGCGGAGAGCACGGCGGCCTGCTTGTTGCCCTCGGCGGTCTTGATGGCCGACTCCCGGGTGCCCTCCGCGGTGAGGATCATGGCGCGCTTGTCCCGGTCGGCGCGCATCTGCTTCTCCATCGAGTCCTGGATGGACGGCGGCGGATCGATCGCCTTGAGCTCGACCCGGGCCACGCGGATGCCCCACTTGCCGGTGGCGTCGTCGAGCACGCCGCGCAGCCGGCCGTTGATCCGGTCGCGGCTGGTCAGCGTCGCCTCGAGATCCATCGAACCGACCAGGTTGCGCAGCGTGGTGGTCGTGAGCTGCTCGACGGCGATGATGTAGTTCGCGATCTCGTAGACGGCGGCGCGCGGATCGGTCACCTGGAAGTAGACGACGGTGTCGATCGAGACGGTCAGGTTGTCCTCGGTGATCACCGGCTGCGGCGGGAACGACACGACCTGTTCACGCAGGTCGATGCGCGCCCGGATGCGGTCGATGAACGGCGCGAGCCACACCAGGCCGGCGCCGCTGGTCTTGTGGAACCGGCCGAGCCGTTCGATGACGGCGGCCTGCGCCTGCGGAATCACCTTCACCGACCGCAACACGATGATGATGACGAGTACCACGACGACAATCGCGGCGATGAGCAACGGATCCATGTCTACGGTCCCCACATCACGACCGCGGTCGCACCGCGGATCTCAACGACGGTCACGGGCGTCCCGGGCGGGAGCGGCCGTGATCCTGCTGTCCCGACGGCCGACCACACCTCGCCGCCGATCTTGACCTGCCCACCGCCGGTGTCGACGGTCGAGATGACCGTGGCCGTCGACCCGACCACCGCGTCGATACCGGACTTGACGGTCGTCGGGTGGATGAAGTGCCGCTTGAGCTGCGGACGCAGTCCGAACACCAGCAGCAGCGAGGCGATGGCGAACAGCACCATCTGCACCCACAACGAGCCGATGCCGATGGCGGCGAACGTGGTGATCAGGGCGCCGCCGCCGAGCATGAGCAGCACGAACTCGCCGCCGAGGGCCTCGGCCCCGGACAGCACCACTGCGACGATCAACCAACCCCACCAGGCCATAGGCTCATCCTGCCAGAGCAGCGGCGGCCGGCGGTGCGCGGCGCCCGGCGCGGTGCCGATCCGCGGTCAGGCCGCGCCCTCCGTCACGAAGTCGATGAGCCGCTCGACGGCCGTCACCAACGGCGTGTCCAGATCCCGGAAGCTGCGCACCGCGCCGTTGATGCGCCCCCACATGGAAGCGACGTCGGAGACGCCCAGCGCCGCGCACACCCCGGTCTTCCAATCGACCCCGCGCGGGACGGCCGGCCAGTCCGCGATGCCGACGGACCCCGGACGCACCGCCTGCCAGATGTCCACGTAGGGGTGGCCGGCGACCAGCACGTGCGGGGAGGTGATGCGGTCGGCGATCCGGGTCTCCTTCGATCCGGGAACGAGGTGGTCGGCGAGCACCCCGACGCGGCGCTGCGGGCCGGGGCCGAACGCGTCCACCGCCGCCGGCAGGTTGTCCAGGCCGCCCAGCGGTTCGACCACGATGCCCTCCACCCGCAGGTCGTGGCCCCAGACCCGTTCGAGCAGGGTCGCGTCATGGATCCCCTCCACCCAGATCCGGGCGGCGCGAGCGGTCCGGGCGCGCAGCCCGTCGACCGCGATCGAACCGGACGCGGAGCGGCGCGCACCGGTCGGGGCGGCCCGCGGCGGCACCAGCGTGGTCGGCCGCCCGTCCACCAGGAACGCGCCGGGGGTGAGCCGGAACAGGCGCCGATTGCCGAAGCGGTCCTCCAGCGTGACGGCGGTCGTGGTGCAGGCGACGACGGCGCCGCAGAAGCCGGACAGCGGGTCCTCGGCGACGATGTCGGCGGTGGCGGGCAGTGTCCGCGGCGCGGGTCGGCGGGCTGTGGTGCCGCCGAGCACGTCGCGGCCGTATCGATCGTGGTGGGTCACGATCATGGAGGCTATCGCGTCACCCGGGGCCGCCGGGTGCCGTAGCGTGGCAGACGATGTGTGATGCTGCCCCTGACCCCAGCGGCCGCGACGGCTCGGCGCTGCATGCCGCCACGACACTGGCCCTGTGGAGCGCCGCCTGTGCGTCCGGCGAGCCGGCGGAGCGCACCTGGGAGGTGCTCGCCGCCACCGGCGTGCGATCCGGGGCCCGGGCGGCGTCCGACGCGGCGGCGGCCCGCTGCGGCCTGCCCGGTCCGGGCGAGGCGACCGCACCGCTGATCGAGCTGGTGCCGGTGCTGCGGCGCGGTGGGCCGGCCGGGCTGCTGCTGCCCGTCCCCGGCGATGTGCGCGGACTGCCGGCGGGCGGGGATGTCGGAGGTCCGGCGTTGGCCGCCGGCGCCGCCGTCGTGCTGCCGGCGGTCGGTGTGGCGCTGGTGCCGGTCGGCAGCCAGTGGCAGGCCTACGAATGCGGGCCGGGCCACCCGGCGCTGGCGCTGCCCGAGGCGCGGATGCTGCTCGACGAGGCGGTCCGCGGGGCCACGATCGCGCTGACAAATGCCGACGTGGCGTCCTCACACGGCCGGCCGCACGACGCGGTGAGCGCCCTGGTGCTCGCCGAGCAGGTCGAGACCCCGCCGGGCGTGCCCGCCGCGGCCGCGGACCTGCTCACCCGGTCGATCACGCTGCACGCCCTGCTGGCGGTGGCGGCCGGACACCGCACCGCCGCCGTCTCCCAGCACGAGCTGGCGACCGTCGACCGGGCGCTGGCGCCGCTGCAGTCGGCGGCGCGCGAGGCGCGGCGCACGGCGGTGGCGCTCGCCGTGGCCGCGTTGCACCCGCAGCCGGCAGCGCGGCAGGCCGCCCGGGCCGCCGCTACTCGCCGCTCGGCGGGCTGATCTCGCCGGCGGAGAAGCCCAGTGCCGAGAAGCCGCCGTCGACCATGATCATGGTTCCGGTGGTCGCCGGGAACAGGTCCGACATCAGCGCGACGCAGGCGCGGGCGACCGGGGTCGGGTCGGAGGTGTCCCAGCCCAGCGGGGCGCGATCGGTCCAGGCGTTCTCCAATGCGGCGAATCCCGGGATGGAGCGGGCCGCGATGGTGCGGATCGGACCGGCCGAGACCAGGTTGACCCGGATCCCGTCCGGCCCCAGGTCGCGGGCGAGGTACCGGCTGGTCGATTCCAGCGCGGCCTTGGCCACCCCCATCCAGTCGTAGGCCGGCCAGGCCTGGCGGGCGTCGAAGTCGAGCCCGACGATGCTGCCGCCGGCGGTCATCAACGGCCGGAGGGCGACGGCCAGTGCCTTGAGCGAGTAGGCCGAGGTGTGCACGGCGGTGGCGACGTCATCCCAGGCGGTGTCCAGGAACACGCCGCCGAGCGCGGTCGCCGGGGCGAACGCGATGGCGTGCAGCACGCCGTCGACGCGGTCGACATGCTCGGACACCCGCTCGGCCAGCGTGTCCAGCTGTGCCTGGTCGGTCACGTCCAGCTCGACCACCGGCGCCGGCTGCGGAAGACGTTGTGCGATGCGCTCGACCAGCGACATCCGCCCGTACCCGGTCAGCACCACGGTGGCGCCGAGCCGCTGGGCCAGTCGCGCGGTGTGGAACGCCATGGAGGCCTCGGTGATCACGCCGGTGATCACCAGGTTCTTGCCGGCGAGCAGCCCCGTTCCGAGATTGTCCTGCTGTGCTGTCATGACGTTCCTCCGTCGCTGGGTGGTGGCAGTGCGCGTGCTGGTCGGCGGGCGGGTGGTGGCGGCGCGGCGGCCGATGCGGCAGGGCGGCGG
>CAZIIX010000002.1:29724-37133 GCA_964539345.1 uncultured Actinomycetes bacterium
TGCTGGTCGGCGGGCGGGTGGTGGCGGCGCGGCGGCCGATGCGGCAGGGCGGCGGCGGCCGATGCGGCAGGGCTGCGGGTCAGTGCCCCATGCCCAGTCCCCCATCGACCGGGATGACGGCGCCGGTGATGTAGCCCGCCTGCTCGGAGGCGAGGAACGCGACGGCCGCGGCGATCTCGGACGGCTCGGCGTACCGGCGCAGCGGAACCTGGCCGATGATCTCCGCGCGGCGCGCCTCCGGCAGCGACCTCGTCATATCCGTATCGACGAACCCCGGCGCGATGACGTTGGCCGTGATGTTGCGCGAGCCGAGTTCCCGCGCGATCGATCGCGCCAGGCCGACCAGGCCCGCCTTGGACGCCGCGTAGTTCGCCTGCCCCGCCCCGCCGGACAGTCCGACCACCGAGGAGATGAACACCATCCTCCCCCAGCGGCCGCGCAGCATCGTCTTGGCGGCGCGCTTGGCCACCCGGTAGGCACCGGTCAGGTTCGCGTCGATCACCCGGTCGAAGCTGTCCTGACTCATCCGCAGCAGCAGCGTGTCGTCGGTGACGCCGGCGTTGGAGACCAGCACCTCGACCGGCCCCTGGCGCTCCTCCACGGTCGCGAACGCCTGCTCCACGGACGCGCCGTCGGTGACGTCGCAGGTCACCGCGGCCAGCCCGTCCGGGGCGGCACCGGAGCGGGAGGCGACCGTGACGCGGTGACCGTCCGCGGCCAGCCGCCGGGCGATCGCCAGGCCGATCCCGCGATTGCCGCCCGTCACCAGTACCGATCGCGCGGCTGCCGTCTGCTCATCGGACACCGGGCGGACCTCCTGTTCTCGTTCGACTCCCGGGCGGCGGTGCATCGCCGCGCCCTGCTGACTGTATCGGGCGGCCGGGCCGGGCCGCGGCACCGCCGTGGCGCTACGGGATGCGGTCCGAGGTGGCCAGCGCGAGCCCGGCGCCGATCATCACGACGATGGTGCCGGCGATCAGCCAGGGACGCGAGACGTCCTGCTGCTTGATCTCGTAGCCGATCTGCTCGCCGAGCTGCGCGTAGACCTTGCGCAGTTCCTCGGCGGTGTGGGCGGTGTGGAAGTCCCCGCCGGAGATGTCGGCGATCTGCCGCATCGCGTCGGTGTCCAGCGGGACGGCCACCCGCTCCCCGTCCACGTCGACGGTGCCGTGGTTGGTGCCGAATGCGATGACGGAGACGGGCACCCCGGCCTTCTTGGCCCGTTCCGCGGCGTCCTGCTCGGTGCGGCCGGTGGTGCGCTTGCCGTCGGTCATCAGCACGATGCGCGCCGGGATCGGTTCGTCGGAGCCGCCGATCGTGCGGGAGAACATCTCGATGGACTGCAACGCGGAGATGATCGCCTCGCCGGTGGCCGTGCGCTCGTCGAGCTTCAGCGATGCGATGGCCTGCCGGGCGGGCTCCCGCTCGGTGGTCGGGGAGACGAGCACGGTGGCGATGCCGGCGAACGAGATCACCCCCAGGTTCACCCCGGGCGTCAGGTCGTCGACGAATTCGGTGGCGGCCTCCTTCGCCGCCGTGATGCGGTTCGGCGGCACATCGGTGGCCTCCATCGACAGCGAGACGTCGATCGCGAGCATGACGGTGGCCCGGTTGCGCGGCACCTTGGTGTCGGCGGTCGGCCCGGCCATGGCGATGGCCAGCAGCACGAGACCGACCAGGATGACGGAGAAGCCGGCGTGCCGCCAGCGGCTGGGGGTCTTCGGGGCGACCCGCTCGAGCAGCTCGAGGTTGGCGAACCGCAGGGTATGACGGCGGGTCCGGCGTTGCACCGCGAGGTAGCCGACGGCCAGCACCGGCACGACCGCCGCCGCCGCCAGCCACCAGGGGTGCGCGAGGTTCACCGTGTCCGGCCCCTACTCCGAGTGCCCGGCGAGCGCGCCGGGTGCGGCGGCGCCGCTCCAGCCCCGCTTGCGGCTCATCACGAAGCGCAGCACATCCGTCACCCAGTCCCGGTCCGTCGACAGGCTCAGCCGTGCCGCCCCGGCGCTGCGCAACGCCCGGGCGACCTCGGTGCGGTGCTGACGGGCGGCGGCGGCGAACTCGGCGCGCAGCCGGGGCGTGGTGGTGATCCTCTTGGTGCGCCCGCTCTCCGGGTCCATCAGGGTCACCTGGCCGACGGCGGGCAGCGCGATGTCGCGCGGATCGGTGATCTCGACGGCGAGCAGCTCCTGCCGGGCGCCCAGTGCGCGCAGTGGCCGCTCCCAGGTCAGCGGGCCGACGAAGTCGGAGATCACCACCGCGAGGCCGCGGCGGCGGGGGGGCCGGCGCAGGTCCTCGACCGCCTCGGCGAGGTCGCCACGGCTGCCCGGTTCGCTCCGCGGGGTCGTGGCGATCCGCTTGAGCAGGTGCTGGACGGCGGCGCGTCCGCCGCGGGCGGGGACGCGCTGCAGCCCGGACCCGCCGGCGATGACGGCCCCGACCCGGTTGCCCCCGCCGCGGGTCAGGTAGGCGATGGCAGCGGCGGCGACCACGGCCAGGTCCCGCTTCTCGCACTCGGCGGTGCCGAAGTCCAGCGAGGCGGACATGTCGACGGCCAGCCAGGTCTCCAGCTCCCGGTCGGCGACGGTCTGTCGGATGTGCGGAACGGTGGTGCGTGCCGTGACGGCCCAGTCCATCCGGCGCACGTCATCGCCCGGGTCGTAGGGCCGGGCGTCGCCGGGTTCGCTGCCCGGGCCGGGGACCAGACCCAGGTGGTTGCCGTGCAGCAGGCCGTCCAGGCGTCGCCGCACGGTGATCTCCAGGTTCGCCAGCGCGGCGTCGAGCTCGCCGGGCCGGGAGGTGCGCGGCACGGGCGTGCGCCGCGCCCAGCGCTCGGCGGGCGCTGCGGCCCGGGGGGCGGGGTGCGGCGCGGACACGACCGTCACTCGCCCTGCACGTACGGGCTCACGTGCGGCAGCGGGATGACCTGCATCAACGTGCCGAGGATCGCATCGATCTCGACGCCGTCGGCCAGCGCGTCGTAGGACAGCACCAGGCGGTGTCGCAACACGTCCGGCGCGACGTCGACGACATCCTGCGGAATGACGAAGTCCCGGCCGCGCACCAGGGCGAGCGCGCGCGCCGCGGCGATGATGCCCAGGCTCGCCCGGGGCGACGCCCCGTAGGACAGCCACGAGTCGAGGTCGGCCAGGCCGTGCTCGCCCGGGGTGCGCGTCGCGTAGACCAGGCGCACGACGTAGTCGACCAGGGCATGGTGCACGAACACCTCGGAGGCGGACTGTTGCAGTCGGGCGAGGTCCTCGATCGTCATCACCCGGCGCGGCGTCGGCGGGGTCGCGCCCATCCGGTAGACGATCTCCCGCTCCTCCTCGGGTGCGGGGTAGCCGACCAGCAGCTTGAACAGGAAGCGGTCCCGCTGCGCCTCGGGCAGCGGGTAGACGCCCTCGTGCTCGATGGGGTTCTGCGTGGCCATCACCAGGAACGGGTGCGGCATCGGGAACGTCTTGCCGCCGATCGACACGTGCCGTTCCGCCATCACCTCCAGCAGGGCGGATTGCACCTTGGCCGGGGCCCGGTTGATCTCGTCCGCGAGCACGAAGTTGGCCACGACCGGACCGAGCTCGATATCGAACTCCTCGCGCCCGGCACGGTAGATGCGGGTGCCGAGCAGGTCGGACGGGACCAGGTCCGGGGTGAACTGGATGCGGGCGAACGATCCGCCGACGACGGTGGCGAACGTCTCGACCGCCAACGTCTTGGCGACGCCGGGAACGCCTTCGATGAGCAGATGCCCGCGGGCGAGCAGGCCGACCAGCATGCGCTCGATCAGCCGGTCCTGGCCGACGATGACGCGTTTGACCTCGAACACCACGCGTTCGATCAGCGCCGCCGATGCCGCGGGGTTCGGTGCTGATGGGTCAGCCACGTGGGCCCCGTTCGGATCCGCCGTCACCGTCTCCTCCAACACCATCGGTGGTCGCCTCGCGGCGAGGTGTACCGGTCTATCCCACCATGCCACTGTCCGTCGGCATGCAGGACCTGTCGGCCCGGACGGCGTCACCGTTCGCGTTCGAGCCAGTACTGCCAGTCGGCCGGCTCGTCGACGTCGCGGGCCTCGGCCGGCCGCGCGGTGACCTCGGTGCTGACGAGCGGATCGAGCAGCTCCCGCAGCGCGGCGCCGTGCCAGGACGGCCGGCTCGCGGCGCGGTCGTGCAGGGCGGCGGCGGCGAAGACCCCGATGGTGTACTGCCGACGGTCGTCCGCGACGACCACGGCGCCGCTGTCGTGCGCACTCAGCGCGCGCAGCAGGCGCGTGACGGTGCCGGTATCGACGCCGGGCTGGTCGACGGCGAGCACCGCGATCGCGCCGGATTGCGCCTCCAGCGGCTGGCCCTCCGATGGCTGGCGTGCGTCGGCGTCCGCGCCGTGGTGCTGCGTGATGTCCGCCCGCAGACCGGCCACGACGCCGGCGGCCGGGCCGCCGGCAGGGGGATCCTCGCTGACCCGCAGCACACCGCGCGGAACCGTGACGGTCGGCGGTCCGACGACGACCACCGGCGTGCCGGGGACGGCGCGCAGCGTGCGCGCCAGCAGCGTCTCGCCGCGCAGTCGCAGGGCGGCCTTGTCCCGGCCGCCGAGTCGGCGGGCACGCCCGCCGGCGAGGACGATGGCGCGGAGCAGTCCGATGGGGTCAGCGGGCCCGGTGGCCGCCATCGCCGATCACGTGCCGGGTCGCGTGGCGCCGATGTAGCCCGAGGTGCGCAGGGACCGGACCCGCACCACCGATCCGGACTGCGGCGCCTCGACCATCTGCCCGTTGCCGATGTAGATGGCGACGTGGTGGATGGTGGCCGGGTTGTACACGTTCGTCGCGAAGAACACCAGGTCGCCCGGCTGCAGGTTGCTCCGCGAGATGCGGGTGCCGTAGTTGAACTGGTAGGCCGAGTAGTGCGGCAGGTAGACACCGACCTGGGCCCACGCGTACAGCGCGAGTCCGGAGCAGTCGAACCCGATGCGGTTGTAGTCCTGGTAGTAGTCGGCGATGCCTCCGTCATGGATTCCGCGGGTCGGCCCGTACCGGTTGCCCCCACCCCAGGCGTAGGTGGTCCCCAGGTACGCCAGCGCGGCCTGGACGACGCGCTCACCGCGGGACAGGCTCGACGACGACGATGGCGGCGACGGGCGGGACGGCGCCGACGATCCACTCGACCCGCTCGACCCACTCGATCCGCTGTTCTGTCGGGCGGCCCTCTCCCGGGCGGCCTTCTCCCGGGCCGCCTTCTCGCGCGCCTCGCGCTCGGCCTTCTCGCGGGCCCGGCGCTCCTCCTCCTCGCGGATCTTCTTCTGCCGCTTCTTCTCGGCACTCACCGCCGAGTCCTGCGCGGCCTCCTGCTGCTGGTCCAGGCGCTGCTCGCGGCGCTGCTGGTCACGCAGGTCCTGGGTCTGCTGCGCCTGCAGCTGCGCCTCCTGCTGCAGTCGCTGATCTTCCTCCTGCTTGGCCTGGAGCCAGGCGTTGTACTGCTGGCGCTGGCCCTTCAGGTCGGCCACGGTGTTCAGCGCGGCCTGGTACTCGTCCTGCTGCTCGGTGAGCTGCTTCTCCAGGGCCTCGAGCTGCTGCTGCCCCTGTTTGAACGACTTCGCGGCCGCGACCTTCGCCGCGTCCGCGGTCTTCTTGGCATCCTCGGCCTTCGCCTGCGCCGCCTTCGCGTCCTCCAGTGCCGCCTTGGCCTTCGAGTCCAGGTTCGCCTTGGTGGCCAGCGCCGTGTGCAGGGTCGCGATGACGCCACGCTGGCTGCCGGAGACCTGGTCGATCATCTGTTGACGGGCCACGAGCTGCTCCATCGAATCGACGTTGACCAGTGCCGTCATCGAGCCGATCACATGTCCCTGCCGGAACGAGGCCGCCGCGAACTCCGCTGCGTCCTCCCGTGCCTGCTCGATGGCGTCACCGGCGTCGGCCGCCGCCGCCTCCGCATCCTGGGCGGCCTGCGCGGCGTCCGCCGCCTCGTCCTGCGCCATGGACAGGTCGACCTGTGCCTTCATCGCCAGCTCGGCCTTGAGCTCCATCGCGTCCTGGAGCTGCTGGATCTTGGTCTGGGTGCTCGACAGCTTCCCGGCGAGCTTGCCGACCTGCTCGGCCGAGGTGCTGGCCTGGTTCTCGCTGGCCTCGATCTGCTGGTCGGACGGGTTCGGTGGCGGTGGTGGGACGGCAGCGACCGGTTCGGCGACCGATAGTGCCAGGGTCCCGGTCAGTATCAGCGTCGCCGCGGCACCGGCGATCTGCCGGACACGTCCCGTCGCGCGTTCCTGCGTCACCAACAATCCTCCCGTCCTGCGGCTCACGTCAGCGCAATCCGCGGGTGGGCCTTTCCCGCCCTTCGCGTCACCCGTCCCATCGGCAGCCGTGGCTGCGATGTGATGGAACGCCTCATAAACCTTGCCACTTCCTCATCGACAGCGCCAGTGGCAACATGAATCACTCTGGTCCCAAGAGCGACATTCTTCGTGTCCGAGGACAATATGACGACATTTTCCGGCGAATTCGCGACCATCGTGTCCGGTCAGGGACACTGGACCGGTGAGGACATCGTCGGCGCAGCGCTGGCCCGGGCTCGCATGGTGGTGCGGCGGCGCGGGTATCGCCGCGATGATCACCGGCACGTTCCTACCCTGGGTGGACTCCGGCCGAGTGGCCCGCAACGTCTATGCCGCGACGGGCGTGGCCGAGCGACTCGGCCTCCTCGGGCCGTCCTCACCGCTCGTCACGGCTATCAGTCTTGTCGGGCCGGCCTGCCTGGTCCCGGTGCTGCTCGCTGCCCTGCGGTGGCGCCGTTCGTCGGCGGTCACGGCCATCGTCATCGCGCTGGGCTGTGCGGGCGCGACCGTGGCCGTCCTCGCCCTGGGCGCCGGCCGCTCGTTTGCCGGTGTGGGCCTGGCCTACGCCGGTCCGCTGACCGTGCTGGCCGGCGCCGCCGTCGTGACGACCGCAGCTCTTCGGATTGTCCGCCGCCGGGGTCGACCTGCCCCCCGCTTGGGTGTATCCCCGCTACATTGGGGAGCGGCCACCGGCCTGCAGTATGAGCAAGACCCGTTAGCCCATCCGAACCAGACATCATCCTCAGAAGGGTAGAATATGACGCACAGTGGGCCCGGCGACCCCTCGCCCCCGTACGGTCACCAGCAGCAGCCCGGGCAGCAGCAGCCGTACGACCAGTACGGCCGACCGCAGCCGGGACAACCTCAGCCGCCGTACGGCCAGCCCGGGCAACCGGGACAGTACGGCCAGCCCGGACAACCGCAGCCCCCCTACGGTCAGGCGGGACAACCGCAGCCCCCCTACGGTCAGGCGGGACAACCCGGCCAGTACGGGCAGTACGGCCCTCCCAGCCAGCCCGGCCAGTACGGCCAGCCGCAGCAGCCGTACGGTCAGCCCGGTCAGTATCCGCAGC
>CAZIIX010000002.1:37233-41345 GCA_964539345.1 uncultured Actinomycetes bacterium
GGCCAGTACGGCCAGCCGCAGCAGCCGTACGGTCAGCCCGGTCAGTATCCGCAGCAGCAGCCGGCGGCGGCGCAGGCCCCTGCGCAGGCCCCTGCGCCGGGACCGGCCGGGCCCGCTGGCGGCGACGGGCGTTCCGGTCGCAAGAGCCGGCTGCCGGTCATCGCGACCGTCATCGTCGTCGTGGTCGCACTCGTCGCCGCCGGCCTGATCTTCCTGCTGGCGCGCGATTCGCAAACGGCGTCCGGTGCCGATACGCCCCAGGACGCGGTCGCCGCACTGGTGAGCTCGATGTCCGACGCCGATCCGTTGGGCGTCGCCGACCGGCTCGACCCCGGTGAGGCGCGACTGGCCAGCGACGTCACCGGCGACATCCTGAAACAACTGCAGCGGCTGGAGATCATCGACCCGGACGTCGACCCCGAGTCGCTCAGCGGCGTGTCGCTGACCATCGAGGACGTCACCTACGCCGACGCCCCCATCGAGATCAACGACCACATCCAGATCGTCGAGGTCACCGGCGGCACGATCACCGTCGAACCGCGGCCCGGCGAGAGCGCGTTCACCCAGAAGATGCTCGACGCGTTCCCGGAGCTGGCGTCCGAGACGACCTTCGAACCGCAGACGATCGATATCGCCGCCGAGCTTGCCCGCAGCGGCGAGCAGGACTCGTTGCGCATCGCGACCGTCGAGCACGATGGCGAGTGGTACCCGTCGGTGTTCTACACCGTCGCGGACAATCTGGCGTTCAGTGATCTCGGGCCGGGATACACGCTGACGCCGATCGAGGCCGACGGGGGCTCCTCGCCGCAGGACGCCATGGATCGTCTGCTCGACGCGGCGCTGGCCGCGGACGCGCGCCGGGTGATCTCGGTGCTCGATCCCGCGACCATGGGAGTGATGCACGACTACGGCAGCCAGCTGATCGACGCCGCCGATGCCCTCCCGACGGACGTCGACGTGTCGGTGGTCGAGGCCGATTGGACCGTGTCGGACGTGACCGGCGGCAAGAAGGTCTCGCTGGGCACCCTGGTGCTGGACACGCCGGACGGCCAGGTGACCGTGAAACGCGATGTCGAGGACGATTCGGTCTCGGTCACCGTCCCGGGGCAGCCGACGATCACGATCGACCCGGACAGCATCGTGAGCATGCTGCAGTCGTCCGGCAACGACTTCGGCGGCATGGTCGGGACGACCGGCTCCGCGATCCCCGACGAGCTGCAGGACATCATCGCCCGCGAGTACGTCCAGGCGATCAGCCTCGGCGTGGTGATGGTGCAGGGCGACGACGACCGCTGGTACGTCAGCCCGCTGCGAACCGCCTCCGACGTGGTGGTGTCGCTGTTGGCGGGTCTGCAACCCGCGGACATCGACTACTTCATCGAGGTCCTCACGAACGGCTAACGCGGGTCGGCGGCCGCGGTGGCCAGCGCGCGCAACCGGGCGATCTGTTCATGACGCTCGGCGGCCAGCTGGTCCGCCGCGGTGCGCTCGCCGCAGCCGGTGATCAGCCGCGTCACCGCGCGGACGGTGTCCGCGTCCGGCGTGGTCACCGCCGCCAGCAGGTCGCCGACCGCATCGTCGAGCTGACCGAGCGGGACGACCGCGATCGCGATCCCGATGCGTGCCGCCTCGGCCGCACCGACCCGTCGGCCGGTCGTGCAGATCTCCAGCGCCCGCGCCGTCCCGACCGCCTGCACCAGCCGGCGCGTCCCGCCCAGATCGGGAACCATCCCCAGCGACACCTCGGCCATGGTGAACTGCGCATCGTCGGCCGCGACGACCAGATCGCAGGCCAGCGCCAGCTGGAATCCGGCACCCACGGCGTGGCCCTGCACGGCTGCGATCGAGATGAAGTCCGGGTTCGCCAGCCAGCCCAGCCCCGCCTGGAACGCCGCGATCGTCTGAGCGGCCACGGCCACCGGTTGGCGCGCGAGGGTCCCGAGCATCGCATCGGGCGACTCGTCGAACATGGCGCGGTCCAGACCCGCCGAGAAGGCCGGTCCGGCGCCGCGCACCACCACGGCGCGCACCCCGTCGGGGTCGATCTCAGCGCCGATCTCTTCGATACGAGAGCCTATGTGCGCCAATGCCTCCCAGGTCTGCGGCAGTTGCGCGTTGCGGACGGCCGGCGCGTTCAGGGTGATCGTCACGACGGGCCCGCGCGCGGCCAGCCCGAGCCGACCGGCGGCGAGCAGGTCCGCGTCGAAGTACTCGGACGCCCGGGCCGGCATCAGCGCTTCTTGCCGCGGGTGGCCCCGCCGCGCCCGCGGAGGGTCACCCCGCCGTCGACGAGTAGTCGGTGGACGAAGCCGTACGACCGGCCCGTCTCCGCGGCCAGCGCTCGGATGCTGCTGCCCTGCTCGTACTTCTTCTTCAGGTCCGCTGCGAGCCTGCTGCGGACCGTCCCGGTAATCCGTGCACCCTTACTCAGGGTCGGAATGGCGGATTGTTGTGCCACGGTTCCCACCTTTCGCTGACGCTGTGGTCGACACCATGCAGACCCACCCATGATCGACCCCCTAGCGCCGCGCCGCCACCGATGGCAGCCGCCGCGGCACGGGTGACGGTGGGGGTCAGGCCAGCTCGACGAGGTCGAGGTAGTCGTCCGACCAGTGGTCCTCGGTGCCGTCCGGGAGCAGGATGACCCGCTCCGGGTCCAGCGCGGCCACCGCACCCGGGTCGTGGGTGACCAGGACGACCGCACCCTCGTAGCGGCGGAGCGCATCGAGCACCTGCTCGCGGCTGGCCGGGTCGAGGTTGTTGGTCGGCTCGTCCAGCAGCAGCACGTTGGCCGATGACGAGACCAGGCCCGCCAGTGCCAGCCGGGTCTTCTCGCCACCGGACAGCGTTCCGGCCGGCTGCTCGAGCTGCTCGGCGCTGAACATGAACGTGCCCAACAGGTTTCGCAGCTCCTGCGCGCCGGTGTCGGGCGCGAAGTGCCGTGTGTTCTCCCACACCGTCGCGTCGGGATCGATGGTGTCGTGCTCCTGGGCGAAGTACCCGAGCTTGAGGCCGTGGCCGGGTGCCACCGCGCCGGCGTCCGGCCGCTCCACCCCGGCCAGCAGCTTCAGCAGCGTGGTCTTGCCGGCGCCGTTCAGACCGAGGATGACGACCCTGCTCCCCCGGTCGATCGCCAGGTCGACGCCGCTGAACACCTCCAGCGAGCCGTAGTTCTTGGACAGCTGTGTGGCGGTCAGCGGCGTCCTGCCGCACGCGGCCGGCGCCGGGAACCGGATCTTCGCGACCTTGTCGGCGACGCGCACCTCGTCGAGCCGGCCGAGCATGCGCTCGGCCCGGCGCACCATCTGATGCGCGGCGGCCGCCTTGGTGGCCTTGGCGCCGAGTTTCGCCGCCTGCTGGCGCAGCGCCGCGGCCTTCTTCTCGGCGTTGGCCCGCTCCCGGCGACGGCGTTGCTCGTCGGTCGCCCGGGCCTCCAGGTAGCGCCGCCAGCCCATGTTGTAGATGTCCAGCTCCCCGCGGACCGCGTCCAGGAACCACACCTTGTTCACGACCGCTTCCAACAGATCCACGTCATGGCTGATGATCACCAGTCCGCCGCTGAACGTCTTGAGGAAGTCCCGCAGCCAGACGATCGAATCGGCGTCCAGGTGGTTGGTGGGTTCGTCCAGCAGCAGTTGGATGTGGCCGGAGCGGGTGTCGTCGGCGGCGCCGAACAGGATCCGGGCAAGCTCCACGCGGCGGCGCTGCCCCCCGGAGAGCGTCTGCATCCGTTGGGTCAGCACCCGGTCCGGCAGGCCCAGGTTGTGGCAGATCTTGGCGGCCTCCGCCTCGGCCGCGTACCCGCCGAGCGCGGAGAAGCGGTCCTCGGTCCGGCCGTAGGTGGCCACGGCGGCGTCCCGGGCGGGGCCGTCGGCGAGTTCGGCCATCTGGATGTGCAGCTTCTCCAGTGACGCGGCGAGCACGTCGAGCCCCCGGGCGGAGAGCACCCGGTCCTTCGCGGTCACGGACAGGTCGCCCTCGCGCGGATCCTGCGGCAGGTATCCGATCTCCCCGCCGCGGGTGACGGTGCCCGCGTACGGCTGGCCCTCCCCGGCGAGCACGCGCATGGTGGTGGTCTTGCCGGCGCCGTTGCGCCCGACCAGGCCGATGCG
>CAZIIX010000003.1:0-11885 GCA_964539345.1 uncultured Actinomycetes bacterium
GATCTGCTGGCCCGGCGCACGATCTCGGTCACCGAGCTCCGGGCGCGGATGGACGGCGGCCGGCCGGTGCAGCTCGTCGACGTGCGTGAGCCCACCGAGCATGCCATCGTCGCCATCCCCGGGGACGTGCCGATCCCGCAGGCGCGGCTGCTCGACGGCACCGCGCTCGACGACTTGGCCACCGACCGACCGGTGGTGCTCTACTGCAAGTCTGGGGGCCGGTCCCTGCAGTGCCTGCGCGCCGTGCACGCCGCCGGTCGGACGGACGTGATGCACTTGGACGGAGGAGTGCTGGCGTGGGTCGATCTGATCGATCCGTCACTCCCGCGGTACTGATGGGCCTGTCGCTGCGGTTTCCGCCCGCATGCCCGGTACGGTGCGGGACGTGACTCCACCTCCAGACCACATCCTGGCCGCGTTCGGGATCTATGACACGCGGGGCGAGGAGCTGCCGGCCACGGCCGGGCGGGTCTGGCGGTTCGGCGACGTGGTGCTCAAACCGGTCAGTGATCCGGTGGAGGCCGCGTGGGTCGCCGGCGCCTTCGAATCATTGCGCGTGTCCGATATCCGAGTCGCCCGCCCGTTGCGGTCCTCGGACGGGCGGTGGGTGGTCGGTGGATGGTCGGCCCAGCGGTTCGTGTCCGGCCGCCCGGCGGCCCGGTACAGCGACGTGGTGCGCGCCTCCTTCGCATTGCACGAGGCATTGTCGTCGACGCCGCGGCCGCGCTTCCTGTCCCATCGACAGGACGTGTACAGCTGGGCGGACCGGCTCGCGTGGGGCGAGATCGACGATACCGAAGGCGCTCTCGGCGACGGCCACGGTGTTGCGCTGTTCCGGGAGATCGCCGCGGGCCGCATGCCGGTCACCGCCTCCAGCCAGATCATCCACGGCGACCTGTTCGGCAACGTGCTGTTCGCCGGTTCGGCGCCGCCCGCCGTCATCGACTTCACCCCGTACTGGCGCCCGACGAACTACTCGGCCGCGGTGATCGTCGCCGATGCGGTGTCTTGGGGCGGCGCTTCGGGGGAGCTGGTGGAGGAATGGGCCTACCTCGCCGAGTGGGGGCAGATGCTGCGGCGGGCGGCGCTGTTCCGGTTGGCGGTGAGCCTGGTGCATCCACGCACCACGCCGGAGTCGCTGGTCGAGATGCTCACGGCCGTCGAGGTGCTGCGGCCGTTCATGGACTGACCGTCGCGCCCGCATCGCCGAAGTCCTGCCACCCGGGCGGGTCGCCGAGATACCCGTCGTCATCGCGGATGTCGTCACCGGAGCCGCCGACGTCACCGATGCCGCCTCCTTCGCCGTAGCCGTCGATGGGGCCTGCGCCGAAGTCCGCGCCGAAGTCCGCGTCGAGATCTGCATCGAGGCCTGTGTCGAGATCTTCGCCGAGGTCTGTGTCCAGGTCCGTGTCCATCTCGGAGTCGAGATCGGACATGTCGGCAAGCAGGTGAGGCGGCAAGCCGATCGCCATGGCGGACGCCAACAGGTGTGCCAGTCGGTTGTCCGGGTCGACCGCGAACACCCGATCGACGGCGCACTGGGCCAGGGCCCCGTCGCCGTGACGGTAGGCGGCGACCGCCAGTACCGCGCAGATGCCCGCGCCGTCCGCATCGGGACACTGCGTCACCACGGAGATCAGCAGCGGCACGACATCACGCGAATCGTCCGCGACCGCAAGCGAAATCAGCCGGTCGCGGCACTGCCTATCGGCGGCCAGTGCGATCAGGTCGGCGGCCGTGTTCAGGGAGACGCCGCCGGTCGCGCCCTGTTCCGCCCAGGCCTTCGCGAACGCGATCGGGACGTGTCGGAGAATCCGGGCCGACGACGACGGCGCGTCGGCGGTCAGCGTGGCGAACTGCTCCCGTGCGCCGCGCACCGCCGCCCGGCACCGGGGAAGCAGGCCGGCGCGCGGGGCCGCGATCGAGTCGACGAGTGCCTGGCGATGCGGCAATACGTGCCTGCCGGCGAATGTCATCGCCGCAGTCAGTCGCTGGACCTGTTCATCGTCGGTGGTCGGCAACGGGACACCCGGATCGGCGGCGTAGGCCGCCGTGCTCCGCGCGTCGCGAATCCGCCCGTCATGGACGGACAAGACGCCGACGACGGGGACCTCAGCGGCCACCAGCTCCTGCACCACCGTGCCCAGAGTGGCGGGCAGATCAGGACTGTCGTGATAGCAGGCGACGACCACTTCGTCGGCGTAGTGCACGGCGCAGTGCACCAGCTGCTCGCTGGTGGCCGCGACCGCCGGGGCATCCAGGTCGCTGCGTACCACCGGCCCGACCCTTCTCCTCGGCCCGCTGATACACATGAGCACCAGGCTGTTGCGCGGCTCGAAGCCCAGCAGGGGCGCGACGGCGGCGATCGCCCCCTGCTCGCCGGAGACGCGCACGGGTGTGGGATCGGTTGCGATGGATGAGTATTCGTGTTCGGTCATGCCGTCACTGTGGAGCACCGCGGTCGCCGGTGACCGCGTCCGCCGGTCGGTGTGCATCGATTCCGGACAGGGGGACAACCCGGCACGATCGGCGGCCGCCGGCAGTCGCGTCAGCCGGTGCGCCACCGGAAGCGACGCAGATCGACCCGACCATCGACGACCGTGACGCCCTCGCTGCGCAGCCGGGCGCACTGCTCGTCGCGCAGGTGCGCCGCCGGGGTGCCGTCGGCCCGCAGCACCCGGTGCCACGGCACCGACTCGTCCGAGAGCTCGGCGAGTACCCGTCCGACCAGGCGAGGCGCCCGTGTCCCGGCCCTCGCGGCCACATCCCCGTACGTGGTCACCGTTCCACGGGGCACCGATGAGACGACATCCAGGATGCGTTCCGCGACGACCATGTCCACCCCGCCATTGTCGCGCGCGGTGCTGCCCGTGCCGGACTGGGCCACCGCCCTGTCGTACCGCCGTGGTGATATGGGGGAGTGCCACGAGAGATGACGACGACGCCGGAGACCCGCACGGCCGGCCCCAGCGCCCCGGCGCACCGTGATGAGCCCGCCGGTCCCCGACTGGTCCGTCCGCCGGCCGCCGCCGGGCCGATCACCCCGTCGCCGGAGCAGCAGGAGGTCATCGCGCACCGGAACGGACGCCTGCGGGTGCTGGCTGGCCCGGGAACCGGCAAGACGGCGACGATCGTCGAGGCCGTCGCGGACCGCATCGAGCGACGCGGCATCGACCCCGCCTCGATCCTGGTCCTGACATTCTCCCGCCGTGCCGCGGCCGAACTCGGCAGCCGCATCGCCTCACGGGTGACGATGACGGTCACCGAACCGGTCGTGCGCACCCTGCACTCCTACGCGTACGCGATCGTCCGCTCATCCGCACTGGCCGCCGGTGACCCCCCGCCGCGGCTGCTGGACGCCGGCCAGGCCGACCTGATGGTCCGCGACATGCTGGCCGGCCACGCCGATGACGGCGCACCGCAGTGGCCCCCGTTCCTGCACGCGGCGCTGCGCGTGCCCGCCTTCGCCGCGGAACTGCGGGAGTTCCTGCTGCGCACGGCCGGTCGGCAGATCGGCCCGGCCCGTATCGCCGCGCTCGGCGAGCGCCTCGGCCACCCGGAATGGGTCGCTGCCGCCGCGTTCATCCGGGAGTATCGCAATATCGCCGACCTCCGTCAGGCGTCGACGCGCAGGGGCGCCGCCCTCGATCAGGCCGAGCTGACCACCGCTGCGCTCGAGCGGCTTGCCGACCCCGACGTGCTCGCCGCCCAACAGTCGCGCATCAGGCACATCATCGTCGACGAATACCAGGACGTGGACCCGGCGCAGGCCCGGCTCATCGAGATCCTCGCCTCGGGTGCCGACGAGCTCCTGGTGGTGGGCGACCCGGACCAGTCGATCTACACGTTCCGTGGAGCCCAGCCGGGCGCGCTGGACCGGGTCGAGGTCGATCGCACCGTCGCGCTGACGACCTGCCACCGGATGGCCGGTCCCATCCTCGCGGCGACCAGGCGCCTCGCCGCACTCATACCGGGCCCGCCGCAGCACCGCGACCTGGCCCCGGCCGACCTCGGCGCTCCCGGCCTGCTGACCGTCCGCATCCTGACCTCCGCCGCGCAGGAGGCCTCCTACATCGCCGATCAGCTGCGGCGGGCGCACATCGAGCACGGCGTCGCATGGTCCCGCATGGCCATCGTCGTACGGTCGCCGCAGGCGACCGGCGGGGCGCTGCGCCGCGCCTGCGCCGCGGTCGGCATCCCCGTCGCCGCGAGCGCCACCGGCCCGCTCGCGTCCGACCCGCTGGTGGCGGCGCTGCTGACCGTGCTCCGCGCCGGCGTCGAGCCGCGGACGCTCACCGGGCGTGCCACCCTGACCCTGCTGGGTTCGCCGCTCGGCCAGATGGATCCGCTGATGGTCCGGCGCCTGCGCCGCGCCGTCAAGGCCGGCCACGCCGCCGCATCCGACCCTGCCGACGGGGCGCCGTCGGGAGCCGGGGCGGAAGCGCAGTCCGGCGACCTGTCGGGAGCGCCACCGGAAGTGCCGCCGGGGGAGTCGACCGGCGGCGCCGGCGGGACATCCAGCATCGACCTCCTCGCGGGCATCGTCGCCGGCGCGCGACCGATGCCGTCCGGACTGCCGGCCGAGCTGGCCGCTCCGCTGCGAAGGCTCGTCGACCTGGTGGCGATCGCAACGCGGGAGAGCCATTCCTCGCCGGCGGAGGCCACGCTGTGGGCGATCTGGCAGCGCGCCGGAATCGTGCAGGGGCTGCTGGCCGCATGCGAGCGCGGCGGTCGCGAGGCGGTGACCGCCCACGCGCTCCTCGACTCGGCCGTCGCACTGTTCGCCCGGGCCGCCGAGTTCGCCGACCAGCTACCGGGAGCCGGCATCGGCCCGTTCGTCGAGCTCCTCAGCGGCGAGCAGCTTCCCGACCCCATGCCCACCGGCGCACGGACGGACGGCGTGACGATCGTGTCCGCGCACAGTGCCAAGGGACTGGAATGGGATGTCGTCGCGGTCGCCGCCGTGCAGCATGACCACTGGCCCGATCTGCGCCCGCGCGCCAGCCTGCTGGCCCTGCAGGAGCTGCTGGACGCCGCCGACGGCATGGACCGCCCGCTGCCGCGCCTGAGCCGGCTCGCCGACGAACGGCGGCTGTTCTACGTGGCCGTCACACGCGCCCGGCGCCGGCTGATCGTCACCGCCGTCGATGACGACGACTCGACGCCGTCTCGCTTCCTGACCGACCTCGTCGACGAGTCCGCCATCGGCCACGGCTGGCCGCAGGACGCCCGCGGCCGTCCGCGACGCAGCCTGCACGTTCCGGCGCTCGTCGCGGACCTGCGGCGCGCGGTCGTCGACGGCGGGGCCGACGGTGACGAGCGGGCCCGACGTGCCGCCCGTGCGCTGGCGACGCTCGCCGCCGACCAGGTGCGCGGGGCGCATCCGTCCACCTGGTACGGGCTGGCCGAGCCATCCACCACGACGCCGCCGGTCCCGGACGGCGACACCGTCATCCTGTCCCCGTCACAGGTCGATGCACTCGTCGCGTGTCCGCTCAAGGCCGTGCTGGAACGGCAGGGAGCCCGCGGCGAGTCGACGCAGGCGCAGCTGCTGGGGATCGCGATCCACGCCATCGCCGAGGGCATCGCCGCCGGTGCGACCGCTGCCGACCTCGACGCGGCCGTCGACGAGTTCGTGGACGCCCAGGACCACCTCGCCGGATGGGAACGCGCGCGGCTGCGGCGCGCCGTCGGGACCATGCGCACCGCACTGCACCAGTGGATCGACCACACCAACGCCACCCGCCGGTTCGTCGCGTCCGAACGGTCGCTGGCCGTGCGGCTGCCCCCCGGCACCGAGCAGGGGCCATCGTCCGGCCGCCCGGTGGAGATCCGCGGCCGCGTGGACTGGCTGTCGCAGGATTCCGACGGACGCCTGGTCATCACCGATTTCAAGACGGGGGCGACCGTACCCAGCGCGGCCGCCGCCGCGGAGCACGCACAGCTGGCCACCTATCAGATCGCCGTCGCGCTCGGCGCCATATCCGATGACGGAGGATCTCCGGAACCGCCCGGCCCGGACGATGCCGCTCGGCGCGACGTCGCGGCCGAGGTCGGCGGTGCCGAACTGGTCTACCTCCGGAAGGGGCGCCCGGCCGTGCGCGTCCAGGCGCCGCACACCGCGGAGCAGCGCGAGCGATGGCTCGACCGGCTGCGCGAGGCGGCCGAAGCAGCCTCCGGCGCCGTCCTGACCGCACGTGTCGGTGACCAGTGCGACCACTGCCCGGTGCGGGCCAGCTGCCCGTTGCAGCCCGAGGGCCGGCAGGTGACGCAATGACGATCGACCCGTACCGCCTGGCCGCCGCGATCGGCCGGCCACCGCCCACCGCGGAGCAGGCCGCCGTCATCGCGGCACCGATGGACCCCTGCCTGGTGGTCGCCGGTGCCGGATCGGGCAAGACCGAGACCATGGCGGCCCGCGTGGTCCACCTCGTCGCGAACGGGCTGGTCGACCCGGACCGCGTCCTGGGCTTGACGTTCACCCGCAAGGCGGCTGCGGAACTGTCGGTGCGCATCCGGGACCGACTGCGCGTGTTGGGCGGGAGCGGCCTCGTCGACGCGGAGTTGGCGCAACGGCTGCGCGACGCGGAACCGACGATCAGCACCTATCACAGCTTCGCGGGCAGCCTGATCGGCGAATTCGGCCCGTTGCTCGGGATCGAGCCGCCGGCGACCGTGCTCACCGCGACGAGCGCCTGGCATCTGGCCCGTCGCGTGGTCGGCGACTGGGACGGCGAGCTCGATACCGACCTGGGCTCGGACCGCGTTACCGACGCCATTCTGGCCATCGCCGGCGGGCTGGCCGACCACCTCCGCCAACCGGACGACCTGGCACGCGTCCTGGACTCGCTGGTGGAACGGCTCTCCGCCGCGCCACCCTCGGACCGCCAACGATCCGAGGTCCATTCCGGGCTGGCGACGCCCCTGCGCCAACTTGGCGACCGCCGCTCCATCCTGCCCCTCGTCGCCGCCTTCGATCGGGCCAAGCGGGAACAGCGGGCGGTGGACTTCGCCGACCAGATGCAGCTCGCGGCACAGCTGGTGACCGCCTCGCCGACGATCGGCCAGACCCTCAGGGAACGCCACACCGTCGTGCTGCTGGACGAATACCAGGACACCGGACACGCCCAGCGCATCATCCTGCGCACCCTGTTCGGCAGCGCGGACGCGGCGTGGCGCGGCCACTGCGTCACGGCCGTCGGTGACCCCGTGCAGTCGATCTACGGCTGGCGCGGCGCGTCCGCGTCCAACCTGCCGAGATTCACCACCGACTTCCCGCGGTGCGACGGTGCACCGGCGGCCACGCTGTCCCTGCTGACCAGCTTCCGCAACGCCTCCCGGGTCCTCGCCGTCGCCAACGCCGTTTCCGAGCCCGCCCGCGGCGGTCGGGTGCCGGTCGGGGAGCTGCGACCCTGCGACGGCGCCGATGCCGGTGCGATCCAGTGGGCGGTGACGGCCACCGTCGAGGACGAGAACCGTTGGCTCGCCGATGCTCTCGCTGCCCGATGGAACACCGATGGCGACCCGCCGAGCACAGCCGTGTTGGTGCGCCGCCGGAGCAGCATGGCGCCGATCGCGGCGGCGCTGCGCGCACGTGGGCTGCCGGTGGAGATCGTCGGCGTGGGCGGACTGGTGGACGAGCCCGAGGTGGCGGACGTCATCGCCACCCTGCGGATGGTCGTCGACCACCAATCGGGGCCGGCCGCGATGCGCATCCTCACCGGTGCCCGGTGGCGGCTCGGCCTCGCCGACATCGCGGCACTGGCGCGGCGCGCACGGGAGCTGCATGTCGCGGTGGCGAAGGCTCCGCTGCCCGACCGGGTGGACGGGCTCGGACCGCGCCCGGCGGAACCGGGGGCGGCCGGTCGGTTGCGAACCGCCCTGGCCGAAGCAGTCGGCAGCGAGGACATCGATACCGCCGGACTGATCGACGCGCTCGCCGACCCGGGCCCGCCGTCGGCGTACTCGGCCGACGGCCTGCGGCGGATCACCGAGCTGGCCCGGGAGCTGACCTGGCTGCGGTCCCGGCTGACCTCGCCACTGCCCGACTTGATCACCGACATCGAGCGGGCCACCGGCCTGGACGTCGAGGTCCTGCTCACCCCGCAGGGCCGCGTGCACCTCGATGCGCTGGGCGAGGTGGTCGCGGAACTCGCCGGCGCCGGCGCCGGACCGGTCGAACTGTTGGACTACCTGGCGACCGCCGCGGAACGCGAGGACGGGCTCACCCCGGGCACCGTGGCGGTGGCCGCCGATAGGATCCAGATCCTCACGGTGCATGGCGCCAAGGGACTGGAATGGGACGTGGTCGCGGTCCCGCACCTGGCGAAGGGCGTGTTTCCCAGCGACCGCCGCAGCAGCTGGCTCGGCGAACCCGGCCGCCTGCCGCCCGAATTGCGCGGCGACAAGGACGGTCTACCGACGCTGAGCCTGCCCGGCGACGCCGACCAGGGCGAGCTCGCCCGGATCCTCAAGGACCACGTCAACGCGCTGCACGGCGTGCAGGCCGACGAGGAGCGGCGGCTGTTCTACGTGGCGGTGACGCGCGCCCGGCACGCCCTGCTGCTGTCCGCACATCACTGGGGCGCCACCGGTATTCGTCCGCGCGGCCCAGCAGGGCTGTTCTCCGAGCTGGCTGATCACCCCGCCATGGGCGACCCGGAGATCAGTGCGCCGGCGCCGGTGGCGGGGGAGACGAACCCGCTGACGGCCGAGCCGGTCACGCAGCAATGGCCGATCGACCCGCTCGGGCAGCGCCGGGCCGCCGTCGCGGCCGCGGCACGGTTGGTCGAGGCCGAGCTGGACGTGGTGACGGACGGCGGCGTCCCTGCGGCGGCGGATCGTGAGGCAGCGCCGGATCGTGAGGCAGCACCGGACGGTGGGGCTGCGAGCGGTGCGATCGTGGCGGGTGGAGGGACTTCACCGGACGGGGGAACGGCCCCGGACGGGGGTGATCCCGACGGATGGCATCGCGATGTGCGACTGCTGCTGGCCGAGCGGCGGGCGCGGCGAACGCCCGGGACCGGCATCGCCGTGCCACTGCCCGCGGCCGTCTCGGTGTCCACGCTCGTCGCGATGGCCGACGATCCGCAGCGGCTGGCCGCCCGGCTGCGACGTCCGATCCCGCAACCACCCGCCCCACAGGCCCGGCGCGGGACCGCATTCCACGAATGGATCGAACAGCACTTCGGCGGGGACCCCCTTCTCGGCCTGGACGAGCTGCCGGGCGCCCGCGACCAGGATGCCGCCGCCGACAGCGACCTGCCCGACCTGATTGCCACGTTCACCGCATCCTCATGGGCCGACCGCACACCGCTCGCCGTGGAGGTGCCGTTCACCACCAGGATCGCAGGGCTGTCCGTGCGAGGGCGCATCGACGCAGTCTTCGCCGACCGGGACGGCGGGGCCACCGTCGTCGACTGGAAGACCGGCGCGCCGCCGACCGGTGAACGGGCCAGGGCCGCCGCGGTCCAACTTGCCGCCTACCGCCTCGCCTGGTCCCGGGTGTCCGGGCTGCCTCTTGAGCGCGTCCGGGCGGCCTTCTACTACGTCGCGGCGGACGTGACCGTCAACCCGGCCGATCTGCTCGACGAACACGGCCTGGAGGACCTCGTCACCTCGGCCACCGTAGGGTGACTGCCATGCCAGGAGCGCCAGCACCGAGACCAGCACCGAGACCCACCGTCGTGCTGCGCGGCAAGGAGCTTCGCCGCGACCGGGCCGCCGTCATGGCCATCGTCAACCGCACCCCGGACTCGTTCTTCGATCACGGGACCACGTTCGCCGCCGACGCCGCCGTTGCCGCCGTCGACCGCGCCGTGGCGGACGGCGCCGACATCGTCGACATCGGCGGTGTCAAGGCGGGGGTTGGCCCGGCCGTCGGGGTCGACGAGGAGATCGAGCGGGTGGTCCCGATCATCGCGGCGGTGCGCGCAGCGCATCCGAACCTGCCGATCAGCGTGGACACGTGGCGGTCGGACGTGGCCGTGCAGGCCTGCACCGCCGGCGCCGACCTGATCAACGACACCTGGGCCGGCGCCGATCCCGGACTCGCGGCGGTCGCCGCACGATTCGGCGCCGGGATCGTCTGCTCCCACACCGGGGGCGCACGACCCAGGACGAACCCGATCCGCGTCGGCTATCGCGACGTGGTGGCGGACGTGATCCGCGAGACCACATCGGCGGCCCGGCGCATGGTCGACGCGGGGGTTCCCGCGGCGGGCGTCGTCATCGATCCCACGCACGACTTCGGCAAGAACACCTATCACGGTCTGGAGCTCCTGGCTCGGGCCGGGGAGCTGGTCGCGACCGGGTGGCCGGTGCTGATGGCGCTGTCGAACAAGGACTTCGTCGGCGAGACGTCCGACCTGCCGCTCGACGCGCGGCTCGAGGGCACGCTCGCGGCCACTGCGCTGGCGGCGGCCTCCGGCGCGGCGATCTTCCGCGCCCACCAGGTCGTGCCGACGCGCCGCACGTTGGAGATGGTGGCGTCGATCCTGGGAACCCGGCCGCCGACCGCGGTGCTGCGCGGCCTCGTGTGACGCCGGCGGTGCGCGCGAGGACGTCCTCCCGGCATGGCACCATCGACATGTGCTGACCATCGTGGAGTATCTCGTCATCGCCGCCGTCATCGGCGCGGTGGTCTTCGTCGTGGCCGTCTTCGTCTTCGGCCGCGGGGAACAGATCGCGCCCCTGCCGGCCCGCACCTCCCCGTCCGAGCTTCCGGACCGCGACCTGGTCGGCGACGATGTCCGCCGGGTGCGGTTCGGCGTGGGCATGCGCGGCTACCGCATGAGCGACGTGGACTGGACCCTCGACCGGCTCGCCGACGAGATCGACCGGCTGCACGACCGCATCGCCACCCTCACCGGGACGGGCCCGGGCGACGACCGACCGCCGGACGGCGACATCGTCGGCGGGGCCGGGCAGGACGAGCGGGGATCCGCCACGGCCGAGCGTGACCGGACCGGCATGCCATGACGACGATCGTCGGGCCGGACGGGCTGCCACGGTGCACGTGGGCGGGATCCGCCGACGACTATCGCGAGTACCACGACACGGAGTGGGGAGTGCCGCTGCACGGCGACGACGCGCTGTTCGAGCGGCTCTGCCTGGAGGCGTTCCAGTCCGGCTTGAGCTGGCTCACCATCCTGCGGAAGCGTCCGGCGTTCCGCGCGGCGTTCGCGCAGTTCCACATCGCGACCGTCGCGAGCTGGGGGGAGGCGGAGGTGTCGCGGCTCATGCACGATCCCGGCATCGTCCGGAACCGGCGCAAGATCGAGGCGGTGCTGGCCAATGCGCGCGCCGCCGCCGCGCTGCCCGGCGGGCTCGATGCGCTGCTATGGTCCTTCGCGCCCGCGCCGCGGCCGGTACGGCCGGGCGGAGCGGCGGACGTGCCGGCGATCACCCCGGAGTCGACCGCCATGGCCACCGAGCTCAAGGGCCGTGGATTCACCTTCGTCGGACCGACCACCGCCTATGCCCTGATGCAGGCCACCGGCATGGTCGACGATCACGTCCAGGGATGCTTCCGCGGCGCGGTGACCGGCTAGACGCGACGCTTCTTGCTGGTGGGCACCGCATCGGCGCGGTCGGCCGACCCGTTTCCCCCGCGTGACCCATTGCGGCGACGCGCCTTGCCGGACGGGACCGCGGACGACGTCCGTGCCGCGGGCTGCGGCTCTCCGGGCCTGGCCGGCGGCGCATCCGGGGGCTTGAGCGCCCGCGAACCGGACGCGGTCTCCGCTGCCTCGCCGCGCGCGGCCGGGGCATCCTTCCGCGGCGCGTCACCGTCGCCGCCGCGTTGCGCTCCGCCGTCGGCGTCGTCACTACGGTCGGCGTCGTCACTACGGTCGGCGTCGTCACTACGAGCGGTGCCGTCCTCC
>CAZIIX010000003.1:11985-18150 GCA_964539345.1 uncultured Actinomycetes bacterium
CAGGTCCCGGGCGTCCGGCCCGTCCTGCGCCCCGCGGCGCGAGGAAGTACCCGGATCGTCGTCATCGCGATCATCGTCGTGATCGTTCTGATCGTCATCATCATGAGACTTATTGCGATACGACCCGATCACCGCGACCCCTGAGTCCAGATCGATCCCCAGGCGGCCCTTGCGCCCGGTGCCCTCCTCCTCGCGCAGCATCTGTTTGGCGAGCTTCTCCTCGGTCTCGTGCCTCATCCCGGGATTGAACAGTGCGCCGAGTTCTCCTAGTGGTCCCACACCGATCAGGGTACGTGGTGTCCGCCGAAGCGTGGTGCCCGCTTGGTCACAAATGCGTCGAGCGCCTCGAGATGGTCCGCGGAGGCGAAACACGCCGCCTGCGCATGGTCCTCGAATTCGAGCGCGGACTCCAGATCGGAGATCGCCGCATGCGCCAAGGACGCCTTGATCCAGCCGTACGCGCCGGTCGGACCCGCGGCGAGCTGCGCGGCGCGATCGGCCACCCGCGCGGCGAACTCGTCCGGTTCTGCCACTTCGTCGACCATGCCGATCCGCAGCGCCTCGGCGGCGCCCACCTTCTCGCCGAGCAGCATCATGCGCATCGCGCGACCCGACCCGACCAGTCGCGGCAGCGTGTACGACGCGCCCGAGTCCGCCGACAGCGCCACACCCGCGAACGCCATCGAGAATGACGCGGTCGCCGCGGCAATGCGCAGATCGCAGGCGAACGCCACGGCCGCGCCGGCACCGGCCGCAACCCCGTTGACGGCGGCGATCACCGGCTTGGGCATGGTGGCGATGGCCCGGACGAACGGCGTGTAGAACTCGCTGACCGTCTGGCCGATCGTGGGATCCTCATCGCGCACCCGCTGCAGGTGCTCCTTGAGGTCCTGTCCGGCCGAGAACGCCCTGCCGGACCCGGTCAGCACGACGACGCGCACCGCATCGTCGGTCGCCGCGCGGGCGACCGCCTCGAGCAGCATCGCCTTCATCGCGCTGTCGAACGCGTTGAACGCCTCCGGCCGGTGAAACGTGATCGTGCACACGCCATCGCCCGTCGTCACCAGGACGGGATCATCGTGGCCGGACGGGGTTGTCGATCGTGGGTCGGTCATAGCTGTCCATCCTGTCGTCGGAGCAGAATCACTGCACGTCGATCACGAGCCGGTTGGTGGTCAGAGACCACGATAGGAGACAATAGGGTGTCCGTACGCGGTGCGGACCGGCCACGTCGCATCGGGCGGGGCCGGTGATATCCGGTGGAAGTGGTGGAGGGAGTCGCAGATGGCGGCCATGAAGCCCCGTACAGGGGACGGACCTCTTGAGGTGACGAAGGAGGGCCGCGGAATCGTCATGCGTGTTCCTCTTGAGGGAGGCGGCCGGCTCGTCGTGGAGATCTCTGCGGACGAGGCCTCGGCGCTGAGCGAGGCGCTCAAGACGGTCGTGAACTAGAGATCATCCGCCCGGGCGGGTCGACCAACGGTCACCCGGCCCGGGCGGAGGTGTCTGAGACGGCCGGTGCGGTCACCCGTCCACCCGATGCGGGTGCGCGCCGTTCACCCGGCGCGGTCGACGTTCAGCCGATGAGCGTGCGGTACAGCTCGACGGTCTGCTCGGCGATCGTCGACCAGGAGAACTCCGTCTCCGCACGTTCCCGGCCTGCGGTTCCCCATGCGGCGGCGGTGGTCTCGTCCAGCGCGATCCGGTTGACGGCGTCCGCGAACGCGGATTCGAACTCCTCGGGCCGCGCCCGGTCGTAGTGCACCAGCGATCCCGTGCTGCCGTCGACCACGACCTCCGGGATGCCGCCCACGTCGCTGGCGACCACCGCGGTTCGACAGGCCATGGCCTCCAGGTTCACGATCCCCAGCGGCTCGTAGATGCTCGGGCAGCAGAAGACGGTGGCCGCCGAGAGCACCTCGAGGATCTCGCCGTGGCTGAGCATGCCGTCGAGCCAGACCACGCCGGACCGGGTGCTTTGCAGTTCCCGGACCGCCTGCTCGGTCTCGGCGGCGATCTCCGGGGTGTCCGGCGCCCCCGCGCACAGCACGAGCTGGATCGACGGGTCGAACCGGTGCGCCGCGGCCAGCAGGTGGCGTACGCCCTTCTGCCGGGTGATGCGGCCGACGAACGCGGCGATGGGCCGGTCCAGGTCCACCCCGCGGGAGGTGAGCGTGTCGCGGCCGTCCACGGGCCGGTAGATCTGCGTGTCGATGCCGTTGCGGATGACGTGCACCCGTGCCGGATCCAGATCCGGGTAGCAGGCCAGGATGTCGGCCGCCATACCGTCCGAGACGCCGATGACCGCGTCGGCCGCGTGGTAGGCCGTGGCCTCGGCCCAGGACGACAGGCGGTACCCGCCGCCGAGCTGGTCGGCCTTCCAGGGTCGTCGCGGCTCGAGCGAGTGGGCCGTGACGACGTGCGGGATGTCGTAGAGCAGCTTCGCCCAGTGACCGGCCATGTTGGCGTACCAGGTGTGCGAGTGCACCAGGGCGGCGGCGCCGCAGTCGGCGGCCATGGACAGGTCGATGCCCAGCGTCGCCAGTGCGGCATTGGCCTCGGCGAGCCCGGCCGGCGCGACGTGCCCGGCCGCCCCGGGCTTGTCCGCGCCGAACGCATGCACGTCGACGTCGATGATCCGGCGCAGTTCACGGACCAGGTACTCGACGTGCACCCCGGCACCGCCGTACACATCCGGGGGGAACTCGCGGGTCAGCAGAGCAGTGCGCATGCTGCGGACTGTACGCAATGACATCGCCGGACGCGCGGGAAGGTCGGCGGGCGCCCGAACGCCGCGGTGCGACACGGCGCCGCCCACGCGGGACAGCGGTACCGCTGGCACATTAGGGTCACACTATGGCCGGTAGACCGAAGGTTCTAGTAATCGTGTTGGCGGGCGGCGAGGGCAAGCGACTCTGGCCGCTGACCGCCGATCGCGCGAAACCCGCGGTGCCGTTCGGGGGCAGTTTCCGGCTCATCGATTTCGTGCTGTCCAACCTGGTCAACGCCGGCTACTGGAAGATCTGCGTGCTCACCCAGTACAAGTCGCATTCGCTGGACAAGCACATCACCACGACGTGGCGGCTGAGCGCCATGCTCGGCAATTACGTCACGCCGGTTCCCGCCCAGCAGCGCCTCGGCCCGCGCTGGTACACCGGCAGCGCCGACGCGATCTATCAGTCGCTGAACCTGGTCTTCGACGAGAACCCCGACTACCTGGTCGTTTTCGGCGCGGACCATGTGTACCGGATGGATCCGTCACAGATGGTCGCCGACCACATCGCCTCGGGAGCGGACGCCACCGTCGCGGGCATCCGGGTGCCGCGCGCCGAGGCCACGGCGTTCGGGGTGATCCAGACCGCCGAGGACGGCCACCGGATCCGCAACTTCCTGGAGAAGCCGGCGGACCCGCCAGCGGTGCCGGACGACCCGGACGTCGCCTACGCCTCCATGGGCAACTACGTCTTCACCACGTCCGCTTTGGTCGACGCGCTGCGGGCGGACGCCGCGGACAGCTCCTCGGTGCACGACATGGGCGGATCGATCGTGCCGATGTTCGTCGAGCGCGGAACGGCCAACGTCTACGATTTCGCCCGCAACGAGGTCCCCGGCGCCACCGACCGGGATCGCGGCTACTGGCGCGACGTGGGAACGCTGGACTCCTACTACGACGCCCACATGGACCTGGTGTCGGTGCATCCGATCTTCAACCTGTACAACGCCGAGTGGCCCATCATCACGCTGCCGCCGACGCTCCCGCCGGCGAAGTTCGTGGAGGGCGGGACACTGCGCGAGTCCATGATCGATTCGGGCAGCATCATCTCCGGGGCGTCCGTGGTGCGGTCCGTGCTCTCCAGCGACGTGCGCGTGCAGGCCGGTTCCACCGTGGAGGGCTCGGTGCTGCTTCCCGGTGTGCGGATCGGCCGCAATGCCGTCGTCCGCAACGCGATCCTGGACAAGAACGCCGTCGTTCCCGACGGGGCCCGCATCGGGGTCGACCCGGACGCCGATCGGCACCGGTTCGTGGTGACCGCGTCCGGGATCACCGTCGTCGGCAAGGGCGTGCGCGTCGAGCCGTGAGCGCGCCGCGCGCCGTTGCGCCGGTGCCGGGTCGCGCGGTTCCGCCCGTCCCCGCTCCCGCTCCGCGCGCCCCCGCTAGCGTTCCGGCTCGGGAAGCCTGTCCGGACAACCGGTGTCGGGATACGCCGGGTTGAACTCGAAGTGCCAGGGCTCGTTGTCGTAGATGCGGCAGAACCCCTCGGAGCCACCGGTCGCCTGCAACCACTGGTAGCCGGCGGCCGGCTGCACATCGACCGCGAGCCCGACGACATGGGCCGAGCGCTTCGGGGGCAGCACCAGTTCCTCGGCGACCGCCTGCCCGTACTGCGTGACGTAGTCGTCGAACACCGCCTGCTGCTGCGCGACGCTGCGCTTGCCGTCGTTCAGGCACAGTGTGATGCCCTGGTCCGCGGCGGCTTTCACCGTCGCGATCCAGGCCCTGCGGGCATCGCTGCGCAAGCCGGTCGGCTCCTCGTCGAGGTAGGTGGCATCGGCGGCGCACGTCGCGCCGCCGTCGGGTCCGGGCTCATCCGGGTCGGCCGGGTCGACGCCCGCGCGGCCGGCGGCCTGCTCGGCAGCCGCGATCAGGTCGTCGCCGGACAGCGTCGGCGGCGGGTCGGTCGGTGGGGCGGTGTCGGTGACGGTTCGCGTCACTGTCGCCGTTGCGGTCACGGTGGCCGTCACCGTCGCCGTCTCGGTGTCCGTCGCGGTATCCGTCTGGGAGACGGTGACCGCCGGCGGTGCCGGGGCGGTGGTCGTGTGCACGGCGGTGACGGTGCGCGTCGGCGGCGCGGTCGTATCGGTGCTGCACCCGGCCAGGGCGACGGTGCCGACGGCGATCGCCGCGAGCGTGCGGTAGTGACGAAGGGATATTCCCATTGCCGCGATGACGCCGGTCGCGGTCAGCGGCGGACGGCGACGAGCACCCCGTCGCTCAGCGGGATCAGCAGCGGCGTGAGGGCCTCGTCATCGCGGACGGCGCGAATAGCCTCCCGCAGGGCGACGGTATCCGCATCACGCTGCGTCGGATCGGCGACCTTGTCCCCGGCCAACGCATGGGCCAGCGCCATGACGCCGCCCGGCCGCAGCAATCGAATGGCCTCCGCGACATACTGCGGCGCTTCCTGGGCCGCGCCGTCGATGACGACCAGGTCGTAGGCGCCGTCGGTCAGCCGCGGCAGCACCTCCAGAGCGCGACCGTTGATCAACCGGGCCCGCGACGAGGCGATGCCCGCATCGGCGAACGCCTGGCGCGCGGCCCGCTGGTTCTCCGCCTCGATGTCGATGGACGTCAGGATGCCGTCCGGAGCCATCCCGGCGAACAGATGCAGACCGCTGACGCCGGCCCCGGTCCCGATCTCGACGACCGTCCGCGCGGAGACGGTCGCGGCCAGGAACGTCAGCGCGCTGCCCGCACCGGCTCCCACCGGTGTGCAGCCGAGATCCCCGGCGCGTTCCCGCGCGGCGATGACGACGTCCTCCTCGGGGACGAACAATTCGGCGTAGGACCGGCTGGGACTCACGAACGGGCCTTTCTCCGAGTGATCGAGCGGAACGGGTCCGTCACGCTCTTCGCCTGCGGGCTGTCAGAGACGTTACCCGGCGATGACGGCGGTGCCGAGGAGGCGCACCGATCGGCCGGGTGCCGCACACCGATGCGCGCGGCGGCCGCCGGCCCCCGTGTGCCGGTCGCCGATTCACTCGCTCCGGTCGCCGTTCCACTCGTGCCGCACGCGGCTGCGCCCCGGCAGGTCCCGCTAGTCTCGTCATGTGCCCGAGCATCGCGACCACGACCCCCGTACCGGACACCCGGCCGGTGCGCCGTCCGGGCCGGTCGCGCCGGACGTCCCGCGGCTCGGGCCGCGTCCGATCGCCCGGCCACCGGTCGACCCGGCGGAGGCCGCCGCGTTGGCGCGTCCGGCGCAGGTGTCCGGTTCGTTCGCCCCGCTTCCCGGGCCGCCTCCTGCTCACCCGGCGGACGACCACCCCCCGCTGTCTCCGATCGTCGGGGGGGGGGGGGGGCGGGCGCCCCCCCCCCCGGGGGCGGGGGGGGCGGCCCCCGCGGGGGGGGGTGGGGGGGGGGGGGGCCCCCGCGGGGGCCCCCCC
>CAZIIX010000003.1:18160-40062 GCA_964539345.1 uncultured Actinomycetes bacterium
GGTTCGTCCCCCCCCCTGCCCGGGCCGCAACCGGCACCCCCGGCGCACGCCCACCCCCCGCTGTCACCGCACGTCGCGGACGCGTTCGGCCGCCCGACCGCGTCCGCGGAGTCGTTGGAACGGCCACCGGTCGTCGAGACCCCGGCCGTCGAGCCCGAGCCGGGCGATCCGTGGCGTGACCCGGCCGCCCCGGTGAGCCTGGGCGAGCCGGCCGCCGAACCGCCGCCGCCGCGGGAGGACCACGTGCCGGCCGCGCAGCGGTGGACCGTGCGCCAGGCCCTTCTCGAGCGCCGACTGAGCATGGGGACGCTCGTGACACTCGCGATCGGCGCTCTGGTCGTCGGACTGGTCGGAGCGTCGATCGGCGTGTGGCTCGCCCCCACCGCGACGGACGCCGTCTCGCACTCGCAGGTGACGCTGGCGACGGCCGAGCCCGCCGTCGAACGGCCCCCGGGGTCGGTGGCCGACATCGCCGAACGAGTGGTCCGGGCCGTCGTCTCGATCGAGGTCAGCGTCGGCGACGGCGGCGACACCGGCTCGGGCATCGTGATGGACGGATCGGGATACATCCTCACCAACAACCATGTGGTCTCGATGGCCGCGGACAGCGACGCGGCGACGCTCGCGGTGGTGTTCAACGACGGCAAGGGCACCCGTGTCCCGGGCACCCTCGTCGGCCGGGACCCCGCGTCGGACCTGGCCGTGGTCAAGGTCGACGACGTGGCGAACCTGACGGTCGCGCAGCTCGGTGATTCCTCGCAGCTGCAGGTGGGGGACTCCGTCATCGCGATCGGATCCCCCCTGGGGTTGGCCGGAACGGTGACGACCGGCATCGTCTCGGCGCTGCATCGACCGGTGCGCCTCGCCGGCCAGGGCACCGACACCAACGCGGTGATCGACGCCATCCAGACCGACGCCGCCATCAACCCCGGCAACTCCGGCGGCCCGCTGGTCGATGCCTCGGGCGCGGTGGTCGGCATCAACACCGCGATCCGCACACTCGGCGGGAGCAGTGTCGAGGGATCGGGGTCGATCGGGTTGGGCTTCGCCATTCCGATCGACGACGCCGCGGCCATCGCCACCACGCTGATCGAACACGGGACGGTCGAGCACCCGACGCTGGGCGTGAACGTGCGATCGGCGACCGACGGGTCGACCGAGGGCGCGCAGGTGCAGAACGTGACCCGGGACGGCCCCGCCGCCCGTGCGGGCATCGCCGAGGGGGACGTGATCGTCGCTGTCGGCTCGCGCACCGTGCGGAGCGCCGACGAGCTGGTGGTCGCGGTGCAGCAGCATGACGTCGGCGATCGCGTCGACGTGGTGCTGTTGCGGGACGGCAAGCGGATGACCGTCACCGCGACGTTGGCGGCGGAATAGCCCGCCGTGCCGGATCGGACGGCACGGCAGCCATCGCCGATCCGTCCCGACACTGTCGGAACACCAGCCGAACACCATCGGGCGGGCGCGCGCCCGCAGCGGCGGGCGATACACCGGCGCGTGGCCGGTACGCTGAAGAGGCTCGCATCCGTGTCGGGAAGGAGGTCGCGTTGTTCGGTCTCTCGTGGGAGCAGATCATTCTGATCCTGCTGGCAGCGCTCTTCCTGTTGGGCCCGGAGCGCATCCCGGTCGCGACGCGCTGGCTGATCGATTCGTTGCGCAAGCTCCGCACGATGGCCGCGGGCGCGCAGGCGCAGATGCAGTCCCAACTCGGCCCCGAGATCGAGGAGCTGCGACGTCAGGTCGCGGAGCTGCAGTCGCTCAAGGAGGTCGGCGAGCTGCGAGCGCTGCGTGAACTCGATCCGCGCCGCATGGTCGGCAAGGGCCTGTTGGGTGACCAGTTCTCCGGCGGCGTCACGGGGTTCCTCGGCCTGAACGACCCGCCCGCCCGGTCCGGCGACAGCGCAGGCGGGGAAGGCGGCACGGGCGGGACCGGCGCCGGAGGTGGAGCGGCCACCGACGAACGCCCGGCCGCAGCCGCACCGGCCACAGCCGCAGCCGCACCGGCCGCGACCGCGGCAGCACCGGCCGCGTCAATACCGGCCACAGCCACAGCCGCACCGGCCGCGTCAGTACCGGCCGCAGCCGCATCGGCCACGACCGGGTCGAGTGCGGGGGAAGCGGCGTCGGGTGCACCGACCGGGTCCGACCCGGCGTCGGTGTGGGTCAACGACGACGCCACCTGAGCCTGTCGGCCGACCGGGCCAGCCGACCGGATCAGCAGACCGGACCAGCCGACGGACGGGTCAGCCGACCGACAGCGACAGGCGTTGTCCGCGCAGCGACACCGGCCGCTGGGCGATGGTCTCGGCGACCTCCCGCAGCTGCACCGCGGCCGGGGAATCCGGGTGCGACAACACGATCGGCACCCCGGCGTCACCGGACTCGCGAAGCTGCGGGTCCAACGGGATCTGGCCCAGCAGCGGCACCTGGGTTCCCGTCTGCTCGGTGAGCGTTTCCGCCAGGTGCGCGCCACCGCCGGACCCGAACAGGTCGAGGAGGGTGCCGTCGGGCAGCGTCATCGGGCTCATGTTCTCGACCACGCCGACCACCTTCTGCCGGGTCTGCACGGCGATCGAGCCCGCGCGCTCGGCGACCTCGTGCGCGGCCGTCTGCGGCGTCGTCACCACCAGCAGCTCCGTGGCCGGGACCAGCTGCGCCGACGAGATCGCGATGTCACCGGTCCCCGGTGGCAGGTCGAGTAGCAGGATGTCCAGGTCGCCCCAGAAGACCTCGCCGAGGAACTGCTCGAGCGCGCGATGCAGCATCGGGCCGCGCCAGACGACGGCGGCGTTGTTCTGCACGAACATGCCGACGCTGATCACCTTCACGTCATGTCCGACCGGCGGCAGGATCATGTCGTCCAGCCGCGTCGGGCGCTGCGTGATGCCCATCATGCGGGGAATGGAGAACCCATAGACGTCCGCGTCCAACAGTCCGACCGACAGGCCCTGCGCGGCGAGGGCGGCGGCAAGGTTCGCCGTCACCGTGGACTTGCCCACCCCGCCCTTGCCGGACGCGACCGCGACCACCTTCGTCGTCGAATCCTTGTGCGCGAATGGTATGTCGATCAACGTGCCGCCGCGCAGTCGAGTCTTGAGCTTGTTGCGCTGGTCGTCGGACATGTGACCGAGCGTGAGCTCGACGTCGGTGACACCCGGCACACCGCGCACCGCGGCGGTGACCGACTTGCTGATCGTGTCCTTCAGCGGACACCCCTGGGTGGTCAACAGGATGGTGACCTTGACCAGGCCCGAGGGTTCGACGACCACGGTGTCGACCATGTCCAGGTCGGTGATCGGTTTGCGAATCTCCGGGTCCTTGACCTTCGCCAGCGCGGCCCGGACATCCTGCTCAGTGACTGTCATCGCCTGTCCTTCGTACGTGCCTGTCAGACGCACCCTCGCATCGATCATGTTCTCGCCACCAGCCTACGGCCCTTGCGGTGGGGGGCCCAGCCTCGGCGGCGTGCCGTTGCGCACGTCCGGCGCCGCGGGTGGTGCGCGGCCTCGGGAGCCGAGCCTGCCCGCCCGCGAGCGTCGATGTGCAACGATGGAAGCGCAAGGCGAACTCAGACACCGGGCGCATCGGGGACGGCCAAGGCGGGCGTCAATGCCGACGCGTCCGGAAGCAGGCAGACCAAGGGGGTCGGCGTCATGTCGCAATTGGCCGGTTTCGGGCGTGGATCGGGCCCGTCCATGCCGACCCCGCCGACGGGTTTTGCCGTCGCCGCCTATCCCAAGTACGAGCAGGCGGCGCAAGCCGTCGAATACCTCGCCAAGCGCGATTTCCCGTTGCGGGACGTCACGATCGTCGGTACGGACCTGCAGCTGGTCGAGCGGGTCACCGGCAAGCTCACCGCCGGCAAGCTCGCGGCCGCCGGGGCTGCGTCCGGGGCGTGGATGGGGCTGTTCGTCGGCCTCGTCATGACGTTGTTCAGCGAGGCGAAGTCGCTGGTCATCCTGATCGTGTTCACGATCGCCATCGGTGCCGTGTTCGGCGCGATCATGGGGTTCCTCGGCTATTCGATGACGAAGGGTCGCCGCGACTTCACCTCCGCGTCGCAGGTGGTGGCGCGCCGCTACGACGTGCTCTGCGAGCCGCGCACCGCCGAGCAGGCTCGGTCGCTGCTGGCGCAGATGCAGATGGGTCACCCGGCACCGTAAGGGCCGGAGTGGATCCCGGCACCGGGCTGCCAGTGACACCTCGATGAGCTTCGACCTTCATACGCACAGCGAGTTCTCCGACGGGACGGACAGTCCCGCGCAGCTGATGAAATCGGCGGAGGCCGCCGGCCTGGCCGGTATCGCGGTGGTCGACCACGATACGACCGACGGTTGGCCGGCCTTCGCCGCCGCACGGCCGGCGGCGCTGACCCTCATCCGCGGGACCGAGCTGTCCACCCATGTGCGGGCGGCCGGGCGTCGGGTCAGCGTCCACCTGCTCGCCTATCTGTTCGACCCCGCCGCACCGGCGCTGGTGCGCGAACTCCAGCGGCTGCGGCGTGACAGACTCGAGCGCGGCATGGCCATCGTGGAGCGGATGGTCGCCGCCGGGGTGCCGATCTCGCGACAGCAGGTGCTGGACATCGCCGGCGACGCCCCGGTGGGGCGCCCGCACATCGGACGCGCGCTGATGGAGCAGAGCCTGGTCGACACCGTGTCCGAGGCGTTCGCCACCTACCTGTCGCCGGCGGGCCCGTACTACGTGCACAAGTCGGACATGGCGCTGCTGGATGCCATCGACCTGGTGCGGCATGCCGGCGGTGTCCCGGTCGTGGCACACCCGCGGTCGCGCGGCGCGGCGCGGATCACCGACGAGCGGCGGTTGCGGGAGTGGGTCGATCATGGGCTGGCCGGCATCGAGGTCGATCACCCGGACCACGGGCCCGCCGATCGGGAACAGTTGCGCGACATCGCGTCCCGGATCGGGATCCTCGTGACCGGCGCCTCCGACTACCACGGCACGAACAAGCCCATCCGGATCGGACAGGAGTCCTCGGACGGCGACGTGGTCGCGGCGTTGGCGGCGGAGTCGTCCGGTCGAACGCCGGTGTTGGGCCCCGCCCGATGAGACCCAATGCGATCAGACCCAATGCGATCAGACCCAGTGCGATCAGACCCAATGCGATCGGACGCAGTGCGATGAGACCCAATGAGATGCCGCCCCGTGCGATGGAGCCCCGTGCGATGGAGCCCCGCACGTGAGCCGCGCGGAGGCCCCGTCGGGCCCGCTACGTGCCGTCGAACTGCTGGCCGGACTGATCTCGGCAGGCCTGGTCACCATCGGTGCCGGGTTGTTGGTGTTGGAGTTCCTGGCGCCGCTGATCGCCCCGGGGGACGGGCTGGCCGCGGCGACCGGCCCGGGGTGGAACCGGGTCGTGGCGCAGCTGGTGGTCGGCGTCGCCGGCGAGGCCCTGGTCATCGCCCGGGGTCGGCTGGCGGTCGTGCTGCGATGGGTCGGTGCGGTGCTGATCGTGCTGGCCGGGGTGGTCGCGCTGTACTACTCGTGGTGGGCCTGACCGGCGACCGTGCACCGGCGACCGTGCACCAGCGAGGACACTGCCTCCGCCGCGGCCGCCGCGGGACAACATCAGTGCCGCTCGCAGTGCCGCTCGCAGTGCCGCTCGCAGTGCCGCCGTCAGTGCCGCCGTCGATGTCGCTACGGCGTGGTCAGGCCGACGACCTCGTCATCGCGCACCTCGACGACCGTCGGGCCGATGGCGGTGACGTCGACACGGCCGGCGTCGTCCGGCCGGTCGACGGGGATCGTCGGACCGGGGGAGCCGTCCGAGGCCGCGCGTGCCTGGAGACCGTCGGGCACCGGGACGAGGATATTCTCGCCGACCTGTGCCGGCAGTCCGAGCGCGTCGTCGGCGATCCACCGGACGACCGGACTCTGCTCCGTCGTCGTGGTCGGGCCCGTATCGGGCGCTTCCGAGGATTCCGGCCCGGATTCGGCGTCCACGTCGCCGCCGTCGCTGGGCGGGGCGGGGGTGGTCGGCGGGACGGTGACCGTCACCGATTCGGCGGCCATCGCCAGCAGGTGCCGGCCGACGAGGCTGTACCGGCGGTTGTGGTAGGTCACCGAGGGGGTGATGCCGGACGCGGCGGTGTCGGCGATCTCCTCGGCGGTCAGCGGAACGGGGGAGCGGGAGATCTCGCTGCCGCTGCTGTCGTAGACGACCACCGCCGGCGCCGGCTGCGACACCGCCACGGCCACCCGCTCGTCGGTCAGCCCGACGATGACGGCGTCCCGGCTGCCGGTGTCGATGGTGGCCTTCGGCGTCGAATGATTGGCGTCCCAGTCGTTGTCGTCGTTGTCCGGGGCGTCGCTCGGGGTCGGCCAGTTCAGCACGACCGTGGCGTTGCCGTCGCCGCAGTGCTCGACAGTGGCCAGTGCCATGCGGACCACCGCGGCATCGCTGAACGTGCAGCCGGTGTGCGGGCCGTTGGCGTTGACGGGGTTGGGCTGATCGCCGTAGCGGATCGTGGCGACCAGGTCGTGCCGCCAGAGCTCCAGGTAGTCGCTGCCCTTCCATCCCACGTACGGCGCGCCGAAGAACAGCTCGCCGGGGTCCTGGTTGGGGGAGGTGCGCTGGTAGAGCCGTTCGCCGGTGGTGGGGTTGAGCAACGTGACCTGCGAGCAGTAGCCGTTCTTCGCGAACACCGTCATGATGCCGTGGACGCCGCTCCAATTGTCCAGGTCATCGGTCGTGGTGTCGCCGGACCCGATCGCGCACAGCGTGCGGTTCGACCTGGCGTAGCTCCACACGGCGTCGCCGGTGGCGGCATCGTGTCCCGTGACGGTGTGCCGGTCGGCGGTGACCACCGTGCCGTACACCGACGCCACCGCCCGGTAGCGCGGGTCGGTGCGTAGCGTCCACGCCGGAGTCAGCGAGGTGGGCAGCGTGCTCTCCGGCAGTGGGGTCGTGGGCGCGGTGGAACCCTCGGCGGTGTGCAGCGTCGTGGCGCGCACGTCGCTGCCCAGCCAGAGCCCGACGGCGACGACCGCGACGGCGATGGCGATTCCCAACGCGATCAGGGCATCGATCCGACGTCGGGTGCGGCGGGGCAGCGTCACGCTACGAGCGTACTGACCATGACGAGGTCACGGAGCACCCGTGCCCGGCCCGACCTCACGCCTCCGAGGTGGCGGCACCGGAGCGGGTGCGCCGGCGGCGACGCCGGCGTGGCTTGCCGGACGTCCGCGATTCCGCATCCGCGCCGTGATGGGTCGCGGCCCCGGATCCGGACGAGTCCGTGGGGGCGTTCGCCGGGTCCTTCTGGCGTCCCGATGACGTGCGGCGCCCGTCCTGGGCCGCCGTCCGGCGACGCTGGCCACCCCGTCGGGACCGCTGCTGCGGCGCGCGCTGCCGCTGCCGACCGGTCTCACCGAGGTCCTCGACGCGCTCGGCGGCCAGGCCGGCACGGACCCGCTGGCCCTCCGGCAACTGTCCGGTGACGTCATCCGGGATGTCCAGATCGGTTCGCAGGTGCGCCGAGGAGGAGTACGTCTCGACCGGCTCGTCGAAATCCAGTGAGAGGGCACTGTTGATGAGCTTCCAGCGCGGAACGTCGTCCCAGTCCACGAACGTGACGGCGACGCCGCTGTTCCCGGCACGCCCGGTGCGGCCGATGCGGTGGATGTAGGTCTTCTCGTCCTCGGGGCACTGGTAGTTGATGACGTGCGTGACGCCTTCGACGTCGATGCCCCGCGCCGCGACGTCCGTCGCGACGAGGATGCCGACCTTGCCGGAGCGGAAGGCGCGCAGCGCCTGTTCGCGCGCCCCCTGCCCGAGGTCGCCGTGCACGGCGGCGGCGGCGAAGCCCCGGGACTGCAGTTCGTCGGCGACCTTGGCGGCGGTGCGCTTGGTCCGGGTGAACACCATCGCCAGGCCGCGCTCGCGGGCCTGCAGGATGCGGGCGAGCATCTCGACCTTGTCGAGCGCATGCGCGCGGTAGACGAACTGGGTGGTGGTGCGATGGATGACGCTGTCGCTGGGGAGCTCGGCGCGGATGTGCATCGGCTGGATCATGAACGTGCGGGCGAGCTTGATGATCGGCCCCGGCATGGTCGCGGAGAACAGCATGGTCTGCCGTGCCTCGGGGACCAGCCCGAGCACCCGCTCGATGTCCGGCAGGAAGCCGAGGTCGAGCATCTCGTCGTCCTCGTCCAGCACGAGCACGCCGATCTTGCCCAGCACCAGGTGGCCCTGCTTGGCCAGGTCCAGTAGCCGGCCCGGTGTGCCCACGACGACGTCGACGCCGCGCTGGAGTGCGGCCAGCTGCGGTTCGTACGCGCGGCCGCCGTACACGGAGGTCACATGCAGCTTCAGGCCCTTGGCGGCGTTGGTCAGATCGCGGGAGACCTGGACGCACAGCTCGCGGGTGGGCACCATCACCAATGCGCGGGGTGCACGGCCGGTCTCCAGCCGGGACTCGCCGTCGGCGCCGGCCGACTCGGCCGCCAGGCGCTGCAGCAGCGGGATCCCGAAGCCGAGGGTCTTGCCCATGCCGGTGCGGGCCTGGCCGATCAGATCGTGGCCCTGCAGTGCGACCGGCAGGGTCAGCGACTGGATGGCGAACGTGCGCTCGATGCCGACCTCGGCGAGCGATGCGACGATCCGCGGATCGACACCGAGCTCGGCGAAGGTGGGCTGCGGGGTGGAGATGTCGACCGTCGTGGAGACAGCCTCGGGTGATTCGGTGGTGGTCATGCTGTGGTCAATGCCCTTCCGTCAGTTCGCGCGTCGTAGCGTGAATCAGCCGGAGCGACTTCATTCGACCAGTAGCCATCCTGCATCTCGACGGGCGAGGCGGCGGCAACAGACGCGCACACAGTACAACGACGTCATGGAAACGTCGCTTCATCCATGGAGTGTACGCGAGATCGCCGGCCGGTGCCTGTTGCCGGCTCCCTCGTGTCGCTGCCATCGCGGCGCGACCCTGGTGTCGCACCGGGGTCGCGCGTCCGGGCCACCCCGCCACGCGCGCCGGGGCCGCCGCCCCGCGAGGCGCGTCCGGGCCACCCTGCCACGCGGGCCGGGGCCGCCCCGCCTAGTCTCGGATGGTGCACGGCACGGATCGTCTCGACGGGTAGGGGTGGGAGCAGCGATGACGGAGCACGACACGCGTCCGCCGGACCCGGACCCATCGGGCGCGGGTGACCCCGACCGCGACACACCGGCCGTGGCGCCGCCGCCACCGGACGCACCCGCCGTCATCGACCTGCTCGGGGTGCTGGCGTACGGCGAGCTGTCGGCGTTCGACCGGATGGCCGCCGACGCGCGGTACGCGCCGACGCTCGAGGGCCGCGTCCAGCTCTCCCAGATGGCAGCCGCCGAGCTGGGGCACTTCCGCCGGCTGTCCGAGCACTTGGCGAGCATGGGCGTGGCCGTCGAGCAGGCGATGCTGCCGTTCGTCGCCCCGTTCAACGCCTTCCACGACTCGACGGCGCCGCACTCGTGGCTGGAATCCATCGTCAAGGCACACGTCGGCGACGGGCTCGCCGCCGACTTCTACCGCGAGATCGCCGAATGGATCGATCCGATCACGCGCGAGCTGGTCTTCTCCGTGCTGGCAGACACCGGGCACTCGGCATTCGCCGTGCGCGAGGTCCGGCGGGCCTGCCAGGAGGATCCGCGGCTGGCCGGCCCGCTGGCGCTGTGGGGACGCCGGCTCCTCGGCGAGGCGCTCACCCAGGCGCAATACGTCGCCGCGGACCGCGAGCAGCTGGCCGAGCTGATCGTCCGCGGATCCGGTGACCTGGCCGGGATCGGGGCGCTGTTCCGGCGGCTGCAGCACGGCCACGGCGAGCGGATGAAGTCGCTCGGCCTGGCCTGACGGGTCGGCGCCACGGCTCACCCGGCGGCCGGACCGCCCCGACCATGGGACAATGACCGGGCTATGACGAAACCCCTACCGCTCGTCTTCGCCGCACCCCGGCGGGGGCGACCACCGACGCACCTGGCCGATCTGGACCCGCAGGCCCGCAGGGAGGCGGTCGTCGCCGCGGGCCAGCCGGCCTACCGCGCCGACCAGCTGGCCCGGCACTTCTTCGCCGGGCTCACCCGGGACGCCGCGGCCATGACGGATCTGCCGCTCGCCGGCCGCGAGGAGTTCGTCGCGCAGCTGCTGCCGGAACTGCTCACCGCGGTGCGGTCGCTGGCCTGCGACGACGGCAGCACGCGCAAGACGCTGTGGCGCGCGCACGACGGCACGATGATCGAGTCGGTGCTGATGCGCTACCCGGATCGCATCACGCTGTGCGTGTCGTCCCAGGCCGGCTGCGGCATGGCATGCCCGTTCTGCGCGACCGGCCAGGGTGGATTGCAGCGGAACCTGTCGACCGGCGAGATCGTCGAGCAGGTGCGGCTGGCAGCGGCGGCCGCCCGCGACGGGGCGCTGGGCGAACCGGGACGGCTGTCCAACATCGTGTTCATGGGCATGGGCGAGCCGTTGGCGAACTACCGGCGCGTGTTGGAGGCCGTCCGGCTGATCACCGCCCCGGCCCCGGCGGGTCTGGGCATCTCGGCGCGCGGTGTGACGGTGTCCACGGTCGGCCTCGTGCCGGCGATCCGGAAGCTCACCGCGGAGGGGCTGCAGGTGCGGCTCGCGGTATCGCTGCACACCCCGGACGACGAGTTGCGCGACACCCTGGTGCCGGTGAACAACCGGTGGAAGGTCGCCGAGGTGCTGGATGCCGCGCGGGACTATGCGGACGCCACCGGTCGGCGGGTGTCCATCGAATACGCGCTGATCCGGGACATCAACGACCAACCGTGGCGCGCGGACCTGCTCGGACGGTTGCTCGCCGAGCGACTGGGGCACCTGGTGCACGTGAACCTGATCCCGCTGAACCCGACGCCGGGCAGCAAATGGGATGCATCGCCGCGGCCGGTGCAGGACGAGTTCGTTCGTCGTGTCCGCGCGGCCGGTGTGACCTGCACGGTGCGCGACACGCGCGGTCAGGAGATCGCCGCGGCCTGCGGGCAGCTGGCGGCGGCGGCGACCTGAGAGGAGCCTGAGAGGAGATGGCCGACGGTCCGTCGGGCCGGTCGCCTACTCCTCGCGCTGGCGGCGGCGCAGCCGACGGCTGGAACGGACCCGCGCCACAATCCATAGCGCGCCGAGCAGGGCAATGCCGTTGAAGTAGAAGTCCTCCACATGCGATTCGTGCTCGGTGAAGTTGAACAGCACCAGCGTGATCACGCCGATCGCCAGCATCAGGGTGCTGCCCTTCGGCGCGAACGCCCGCCACGACCCGTGCCAGCCCCACTCCTCGCTCGGAGCGTCGGGGTTGTACCGCACGACGGGATGGTCCGCCGAGTGCTCGAGGTCGCCGCCCCTGTCGGTCGCGTCCGGGTGGCGCTCCAACGATGTGTCGGTCACTGTGATCTCCTGGCCAGTCGGAACTGCTGTGCGGCGGGGATGCCCGGACCGTTGGTCATCGTCGGCCGTGCGCGGCCCTCACCGCGATGCCCCCATCTTCTCACGGAGCGCGCGCGCAGCGGCGGCGGACCCGCGGCAAGCCGGGACGGTCACTGTCGGCGGTCCGCGCTGAACTCGACGACGACGGCGCGCTTGCCATCGGTCGTGGTGGCGTGCAGCGTCAACTCGGCCGCGCTCGCCGTGACCCATCCGCGCAAGGTCGATCCGCCGGCCAGCACCCGCGGCAGCGAGACCGTCCCGGCCGACTCGCACGGCTGCAACGAGGTCTCCGAGTCCGCCAGGAAGTTCGGGTTGGTGCCATCCGATTTCGTGTCCAACATCGTCCCGTGAATGGCGGTGCGCATCGACGCCGCCGCCAGCGTGAGGTCCCAGTAGCGGGCGAACGCGCCGGTCTCGTCCACCACGGAGGAGTACACGGCGATCTTCGGCAGCCCGTCATCGCCGACGCCGAGGGTCAGGGTCGGCTGGTTCTCGGGCACCGGGGTGGACATCGTGGGTCCCGCGGAGGTGAGCTCGTTCTGCGTCAGGTCCAGCGCCAGGTTGGCCGGCACGTCGGTGTAGACCGACGGGGTCGATGCCGCACATTCGCCGAGCACCGTGACGGTCACCTTCGCCGTGCCGGACCAGGCCGCCGGGATGACGACCCCGGAGCCGTCCAGCACGCTCGTCGCGGTGGTGGGGGGCGGGGCCGATGCGCTGGTGCTCGATGCCGACTCCGGCGTCTCGGAGCCGTCCGCGCCGTCGCTGGTGTCGCTGTGGTTGTCCGTGGTCACCGGTGGGGACGAGGCGGTCGAGGTCATGGAGGGCGGGCCGGGCGTCGTGCTTCCGTCGGTCGGCGGCGAGGTGACCGGTGTGACGCTGGACAGCGGGGTGCTCAGCGGCGTGACCGGCGTCGATTCCGCGGCGCCGGACTTGTGCCCGGGCGAGGTGAGCTGCACGAGGGTGTAGGTGATGATGGCGGACGCGAGGAGGGCGACGCCGATCACGATCGCGATCCAGCGCGCCTGTGAACCCCCTACCGATGCCACTGTGCAATTATGTCTGGGGAGCCGGGTTTGTCGCACGCCGGGTGACGTGCGCGACCGCCGCTGACCGCGCCGGTGCGGAACAATGACGGGATGACGTCGACGCCCGTTCCCGCCGAAGCGGTGGCCCCTCGACGCGTCACGCTGCTGGGCAGTACCACCGCCCAGGGACGGCGGGCCTGGGACGTCATCGCCTCCCACCCCGAGCATTTCACCGTCGTCGGCCTGGCCGCCGACGGGTCCAGGCCGGACATCCTGGCGGCGCAGCGGTCATCCAGCCCGGCGGCCGAGGTCGTGATGCTCGACCCGCCGGCACGGGCGGGCCGACCGACCGGCTGGGACGACCCGGACGCCGCCACCCGACTGGTCCTCGCGGTTCCCACCGATGTCGTCGTCGACGCGATCCCGGGCCTCGCCGGGTTGCCCGCCGCACTCGCGGCGCACGCCGTCGGAGCGCGCCTGGTGCTCACCGACCGCGACCACCTGGTGGCCGGTGGCTCGCTGATCACCAGGGCCGGACCGCGGGATCGACTACTGCTGATGACGCCGACCCATATGGCCCTTGCCCACTGCCTGCGCACCGGGGACCGCGACGAGGTGAGCTCGCTGCTCCTGACCGCGCCCGCGGCGCCGGACCCCGATCGGCGCGGTGGGGGCGGCGCGGAGACGTCCGGCCGGAGCGGCCCGGTCGGGCCCGCCGGTCGGACGGACACGGCGGCGGTCAACGCCGCGACGCTCGCCGGCAGCGGGCTGGACATGATCGCCGCGGCGTCCCTGTTCGACGTCCCGTACAAGATGCTGGGCGTGGTGCGTCACCCCGAGGGCCTCGTCCCGGCGCTGGTGGCCTTCCGCGATGGCGCGACCGTGATGCAGTCCGGAGGCGGCGCGGCCAGTGCGGCAGCCCAGGCGCTGACCTGGCCACGTCGGCTCGCCGACCCCACCGGCGCGGCGTCCGGCCGGCCCTCGGCCGGGTCGATGGCGGGCTCGATGCCGGGCTCGATGGCAGGCCCGCTCCCCGCGCCCGCAGCGGAGGACCCGTCGGGGCAGGCGTCCGGCCGATCGTCATGGCCGGTCGGCAGCTGGACCCTCGAGCCGGTCGACCTCCGTGCGTTCCCGGCATTGGCGGCGGCGCGGACGGCGGGTCTCGCCGGTGGCATGGTGGCCGCGGCCTACGGTGCGGCCAATGACCGAGCGGTGGCTGCCCACCTCGCCGGACGGCTGCCGTTGCTTGGCGTCGGCGAGGTGCTCGAAGGCATTCTGGATGAGAGCGACGATGTGCGTTCCGAACCGGGTAGCGTCCAGGACGTCTTCGAGACGCAACGGTGGGCACGCGTCCGCGCGGACGAGATCATTCGTGAGCTGGTGAGGTGACGGTGGCGACAGCACTGTGGTACACGGCGGGCGTCGTCGTCTTCGCGGTCGGGCTGATCATCTCGATCGCCTGGCACGAGGCCGGGCACCTGACGTTCGCCAAGCTCTTCGGGGTGCGCGTCACCCAGTACATGGTCGGATTCGGCCGGACGATCTGGTCGCGGCGGCGGGGGGAGACCGAGTACGGCGTCAAGGCGATACCGCTGGGCGGATACATCCGCATGATCGGCATGGTGCCGCCCGGCAAGGACGGCCGCCCGCGGATCGACTCCACCGCGGCCAGCCCCCTGGGGATCGCGCGGCAGATCGCCGAGCAGACCCGGCAGGGCGATCGCGCCGAGGTCACCGAGGCCGACGAGGGCCGCCAGTTCTACCAGCTCCACCCGTTCAAACGCATCATCGTCATGATCGCCGGCCCCGCGCAGAACCTCATCTTCGCGGTGATCCTGTTCGGCATCGCCATGATGGCCATCGGGCTCCCGACCGCCACCACCACGATCAGCGACGTCAGCGCGTGCGTGGTGCCCGTCGCCGCCTCCGGCCAGGAGCAGCGGACCACGTGTCAGCCCGGCGACCAGCCGACCCCGGCCGCGCAGGCGGGGCTGCAGCCCGGTGACTCCGTCATCGCCGTCGACGGCACCCCGATCGACGACTGGTCCCAGTTCCAGGGCGTCATCGCCGCCTCCGGCGGACAGACGATAGCGCTGACCTACTCCCGCGACGGTGCCGACCACACCGTCAGCGTGCCCATCGTGGCCACCGAACGACCCGTCTTCGACGAGCAGGGAGAGGTCACCGGCGCCGCCGTCATCGGGTTCCTCGGGGTCAGCCCGCATCAGGACTACGTTCCGCAGAGCGCCGGGGCGGCATTCGTCCGCACCGGGGAGTTCGTCGCCGCGGCCACCCACGCGGTGGCACGCATCCCGGAGCGCATCCCGGCGGTCTGGCATGCGATCTTCGACCACAGCCAGAATGACCCGGACCGGCCGATGGGCATCATCGGCGCCGGGCGGATCGGCGGGGAGATCCTCGCGCACGACTTCTCCGCCAAGGAGAAGGTCGCCTGGGTGCTCAACCTGCTGGCCGGGTTCAACATGAGCCTGTTCCTGCTCAACCTGCTGCCGCTGCTGCCGCTGGACGGCGGGCACATCCTCGGTGCGGCGATCGACTGGGTCCGCCGCGGCTGGGCGAGACTGCGGCGCCGCGGCCGACCACGGGAGTTCGACGTCGCGCAACTGATGCCGGTCGCCTACGTCGTGGTACTCGCGTTCATCGGGCTCTCCCTGCTGACCGCCGTGGCGGATATTGTGAACCCAGTGCGACTCTTCGGGTAGGGAGACCGGATCGTGACAGGCGCGCAAGGCAGCGGGCGACTCGTGCGGAATGCGATCTAGCGCCATGGCCGCTCCCAGTCTGCGATCCCGCCTCGGCGGGGCCGGTGCCCGCACCCTCGGTCGCGGCGCCGGTGCCGTCGTGGGCCAGGCGCTCGCGGCGGACCCGGTGGCGACCTGCATGGTCGCGGCACGATTCGAGGTCTCCGGCATGGACCGGGAGAGGCTCGGTGGCGCTTTCTGGGGCGTGGACGGCGGGCGCGCGGCGCTGGCCTTCTCCGGAGCGAACATCGTCATGCTGCGCGGCCAGGGCGGCGCGCTGGCCTCGCTGGCCGACGCGTTCGGCCGGCACGGACGGCACTGCGCGTCGATCACCGGCCGCAGCGACCAGGTCGTCGGGCTGTGGGAACGGCTGCGCGAACAGTGGGGCCCCGAGCGGGAGCTGCGCGCCGACCAGCCGCTGATGGTGTGCGCGGACGAACCCGCGCTACCGTCCGACGAACGGGTCCGCCAGGTGCATCCGGGCCGGCTGGAGGACTACTTCCCGGCCGCGGTCGCGATGTTCAGCGAGGAGGTCGGCACGGACCCGACCGCCGACGACGGGGGAGCGGGCTACCGCGATCGCATCGCGGGGCTGCTGGCGTCCGGGCGCGCGTTCGCCCGGTTCGAAGGCTCGACCGTCGTCTACAAGGCCGAGATCGGGGCGCTGTCCAGCACGGTCGCGCTCATCCAGGGAGTGTGGGTGCATCCGGCATGGCGCGGACGAGGCATCGCCGCGCCCGCGACCGCCGCCGTGGTGCGCGCCATCCACCGGCTCGGGCGCCTGCCGAGCCTGTACGTCAATGCGCACAACCTGCCGGCGCGCGCCACCTACGAGCGGATCGGGTTCCGTCAGGTGGGCACGTTCGCGTCGGTGTTGTTCTGACGAAGAGGAATGACGCAGCCGTTCTGACGCAGCTGGTCCGACGCAGCCGGTCTGACGCAGCCGTTCCTACCCAGCGGTTCCGACCCAGCCGTTCCGACCCAGCGGTTCCGACCCAGCGGTTCCGACTGTCCGGGCCTCGCAGCACACCGGCGCGTCGGGCCGCCGACCCCGGTCGGGTCGCTGAAATACTGGGGGCGTGCGGACTGGCGGTCGTTCTCGGTGTGCTCGCGGACGGCGAGCGGCGGCCGCGCTCGTCTCCTCGCTCATCGTTGCCCTGGTCGCGGCCTGCACCTCGGCACCGCCGCCGGCGCCCACCGACGCGAACGTCGGCCCCGGCCCGGGGCCGACGATCCGGTCATTCGTCGCGGACTGGGAGGCCGGCCGCACGCACGACGCGTCCGAACTGACGACCGAGCCCGCGGCGGCCGCGCAATTGATGGGGACGATCGCGTCCGACCTGAAGGCCACCGCCCTGGCGATCGACCTCGGCGAGGTCAGCACGGAGTCCGCCACCGAGGCGCACGTCACCGCGACCATGACGTGGACGCTGCCCATCGCCGGGCAGTGGAGCTATCAGGTGCCCTGGACCTGGACGCGATCGGACAGCGCCGACGGTGACGACTGGCGGCTGGACTACTCGCCGGCCATCATCCACCCGCGACTCGGGCCGCAGCGCACCCTGGTCGTCCGCGAATCGCCGACCACGGCCGGCACCATCGTCGACCGCGACGACGCCCAGCTCATCGCGCCGGTACGGGTGTACTCCGTCGTCGTGCTGGTCGACAAGGTCTCCGACGTCACGGAGCTGGCCGACCGGTTGGCGACGATCCTCGCCCCGTTCGACGACAGCGTGACCGCCGACGCCATCGCCTCCGGCATCGCCGACGCGCGCCGGACGGGCGCCGAGAGCTACACCGTGATCAACCTGCGCGAGCAGGACTTCGACCGCATCGACCAGAAGCTCACGGCCATCCCCGCACTGAGCCTGCCGTCCAGCATGCGGGACCTGCCGCCGACGAAGGACTTCGCGTCCGTGCTGCTCTCGCAGGCGACGCCGGTCGCGACGGACATGATCCACGGCACCCCGGGCTGGCGCATCATGACGGTGGACGCCGCCGGCGACGAGCTGGAAACGCTCGACGAGAAGCCGCCCGTGCCCGGCGCCAAGGTCACCCTCACCATCGACCGCCAGGCGCAGAATGCCGCGCAGCGGGCGGTCGACGCGATTGAGGAGCCCACCGTGCTGGTCGCGATCCAGCCGTCGACCGGTGAGATCCTGGCGGTGGCACAGAACGCTCCCGCCAACGCCCAGGGACCGATCGCGCTCACCGGCCAATACCCGCCCGGATCCATCTTCAAGATCGTGACAGCGACGGCAGCCATCGGCGCCGGACTGATCACCGGCACCACCGAGGTCGGATGCCCCGGAAGCTTCCCGGTCGGCAAGAACGTCATTCACAACGAGGGCTTCGCACTCGGCACCGTCACGGCCACCACGGCGTTCGCCCACTCGTGCAATACGACATTCGCCAAGCTCGGCACCGAGATGGGCGAGGATGCACTGCCGAAAACCGCAGCGCAGTTCGGAATCGGGCTCGATTTCGACATCACCGGAATCATCACGCTGACCGGAAAGATCCAGACCGCGAATTCCTATTCCGCCAAGGCACAGAACGGGTTCGGGCAGGGCACCGACCTCGTCACGCCGTTCTCCGCGGCGCTGATGGCAGCGACCGTCGCGGCCGGCCACATGCCGACGCCGACGCTCATCCGCGGCACGACGACCACCGTCGACCGGCAGGCCCCCGCATTGCCGGAGAAGGCGGATCGGACCGTCAAGCGGATGATGCGCGCGGTCGTCACCGATGGCACTGCCAAGGCCATGCAGGACGCTGGCGAGGTGTACGCCAAGACCGGCACCGCCGAGTACGTCACCGAGGACGGGGACATCGCCGCGCACGCGTGGACCGTCGGATTCCGCGGAGATGTCGCGTTCTCCGCGCTGATCGTCGGTGGCAACAGCTCCCAGCGGACCAACGTGCTTCTGGACACATTCCTGAAGGCGTTGCCCGCCGACTGAGCGGTGCGTCGTAGGCTCGCAGGCATGTCCGCCGCACCGACACGCCGACCGCTCGTCCCCGGTACCCCCACTGCACGCCGGGAGGTCCCGCCGTCGATCGAACGCCCCGAGTATGTCGGCAAGCCGGGCCCGACACTGTCTGGCCCGCCGTGGGTGCAGACGCCGGAGACGGTCGAGAAGATGCGCGTGGCAGCACAACTCGCGGCGCGGGCCATGGCCGAGGCCGCGAAGACCATCGAACCCGGGGTCACCACCGATTCGCTGGATGCAGTGGTGCACACCTACCTGTGCGACCACGCTGCGTACCCGTCCACGCTGGGATATCGGGGGTTCCCGAAATCGTGTTGCACCTCGGCGAATGAGGTGATCTGCCATGGGATTCCGGACTCGACCGTGCTGGAGGAGGGCGACATCGTCAACATCGATGTCACCGCCTACATCGGCGGCGTGCACGGGGACACCTGCGCCACCTACCCGGTCGGCGAGATCGCCGAGGACAATTGGCTGCTCATCGAGCGCACCGCCGAGGCATTGCGCCGCGGCATCAAGGCGGTGGCGCCCGGGCGGAAGATCAACGTCATCGGCCGCGTCATTGAGTCGTACGCCAAGCGCTTCGGGTACGGGCTGGTGCGCGATTACACCGGCCACGGCATCGCGCAGGACTTCCACTCGGGGCTCGTCATCCCGCACTTCGACGACCCGGCCGCGGAGACGGTGATGGAACCCGGGATGACGTTCACCATCGAGCCGATGATCACCCTCGGCGGAGTGGAGTGGGATCTGTGGGAGGACGGCTGGACCGTGACCACCCGCGACAAGTCGTGGACCGCGCAATTCGAACACACCCTGGTCGTGACCAACGACGGGGCAGAGGTGCTGACGATCCCGTGAAAATCGGCCCGAACTGGCTTACGGGAAATTGACCGTGAACGCTCGGTAAAGGATCGCGGCGCGGCGGCAAAGAAGCGGTAAAGGCCGCGGTGGAATGCCGCGAGAAAGGCGCTCCCGCCGTGGAATCCGGATGCCGGTCTATGGCAGGATTCGTTATATGTTCGCGACCTTCCGGAATTCGTGCCACCCCATGGGCGCGTCATGAATTCGGGGGCCAGGGAACGCAGAGATGGCGCAGCCGTCGCGGAGATGGACCGGCCGACGATCGACCGCGGCCGGGGCCCCGACGCGATCGAGCCGGCGCGCGGGTCGCGGCGTCGGGTCTGGGTCCCGCGATGGCTTCCGGAGATCCTGCTGCTCGCCCTGCTGTACGTCGTCTATTCCATGAGCCGCGGGCTGGTGGACTCGCACCCGTCGGTGGCGCTGGGCAACGGCGAAGCGATCCTCGCGTGGGAGCAACGGTGGCACCTCGCCCCGGAATTCGCGCTCAACCACCTGTTGGACCAGTCGTTGTTCCTGGGCCTGGCATCGTCGTACTACTACGCGACGCTGCACTTCGTCGTGACGCCGGTGGTGCTGATCTGGATGTACCGACGTCGGTCCGCGCAGTACGGGATGGCGCGGACGGTGCTGGCGATCGGCAGCGCGCTGGCCCTGGTCGGCTATTACGTGATCCCCACGGCGCCGCCGCGGCTGCTTCCCGGCACGGGTTTGGTGGACATCGTCTCCAACCTCAGCGGATATGGCTGGTGGGCGCGTGGCGGTAGTGTGCCGCACGGGCTCATCTCGCTGGCCAATCCATACGCCGCCATGCCCTCCCTGCACGTGGCCTGGGCCTTGTGGTGTGGGGTGCTGCTATTCGTCTACAGCCGACATCTCGTGGTGAAGATCGCTGGTGTGCTCTACCCGCTGGCGACCACGTTCGTGGTGCTGGCCACGGCGAACCACTACCTGTTGGACGCAGTCGCCGGGGCCGCGGTGATGGGTGCTGCGCTCGCCGTCGTGCTGGCCGTCCAGGCAGTGCGTCGCCGCGCGGAACTCGCGCCCGCCACCGCCTAGCCGCGCGGCGCTGACTCCGCTGCGCTGACTCACTGCGCCCGCGACCGTCCGGCCAGACCCGCCAACGCCTCACTGCGTGCGCCACCGCTGGGCCGCGTCACCCACCGTGCGGTGTCGATGATTCCGGCGGTGGAAGCTCCAGTAGAGCGTTCTCCAGGACTTCCGGCAGCGCCGGGTGGATCCAGTACTGGCCGTGCGCGAACTCGTGCGCGGGAATGCTGAAATGCATTGCCGTGAGCGCCGGCTGAATGACGGTCGCCGCCTCTGGGCCGATGATGTGCACGCCCAGGAGTCGCCCGGTCGCGGGATCGGCCAGCACCTTGCAGAAGCCGGAGGTGTCCTCCCGCGCCCATCCCGCGGCGACGCCGCCGTAGTCGCGGCGCCCGACGACGTACGGAATGCCGCGCTCGGTCGCCTGCGCCTCGGTCAGCCCCGCCGTGGCGATCTGTGGCTGGCTGAAGACGGCGGCGGGCACGAACCGATGGTCGGCGGTCATCAGGTCGTCCGGGTGCGCAAGGTTGTGCGCGACCACCCGCGCTTCGTGGTTGGCGACGTGCTTGAGCTGGTAGGGCGAGGAGACGTCGCCGAGCGCCCAGATGCCCGGTACGGAGGTTTGTTGGTGCTCGTCGACGATGACGTAGCCGTCGTCGTCGAGCCGTACGCCGGTGGCGGCCACTCCGAGTTCGTCGCCGTTGGGGCGTCGGCCGGTGGCCAGCAGCAACAGGTCGGTCTCGATCGTGGTCGTCCCGTCGATGCCGTCGGTTCCGGTGGCCACCTCGGCGAGGATCGTCCCCGCAGCGGTACCGGGCCGGACAGACACGACGGTGCTGTTCAGCCGCAGGTCGCAGCGCCGCTGCACCTCGTCGCTGAAGGTGCGGGTGATATCGCCGTCCATGTGCCGGAGCAGCTGGTCACCGCGGACGACCTGCGTCACCGCGGATCCCAGGGACGAGAAGATGTTGCCGAACTCGGCGGCGATGAAGCCGCCGCCGACGATGAGGGCCCGGTCGGGCAGCTCCTCGATGCGCATCACAGTGTCGGAGGTGTGATGGGGCACCGTGTCCAGGCCGGCGATGTTCGGCAGGACCGCCCGCGAGCCGGCGGCGATAACGTATCGGTCCGCGGTGATTTCGACATCACTGCGGCGGGCGTTGGTGCCATCACCGGCGTGGCCGTCGTCGTCGAGTTGTCCGTCGTCGAGAGTGACCCGGAGCCGCTTCGGGCCAGTGAATCGGCCGGTCCCGGTGTAGACGGTGATGTTCGGGCACTCGTCGCCCTCCCGGTAGGCCTTGCCACTGGCGGCGATCGGGTCGATGCGGCCGAAGATGCGGTCGCGGATCGCTGGCCAGTCGACCCGGTCGACGGAGCCCTCGACCCCGAGGGGACCTGCGGATCGGATTCCCTCCGCGACCTCGGCCGGATATTCGAACATCTTGCTCGGTATGCAGCCCACATTCAGACAGGTGCCGCCGAAGACGTTGTTCTCCACGATCGCGATGGACCAGTCGTCGAAGTCGGGCCTCGGGATCGAGTTGCCGGAGCCGGTACCGATGATGACGAGGTCGAAATGAGGCATGCATCCAGCCTAGGGGACCACCGGAGCGCGACTGGGCGGTGTGCCGGAGCGTCAGGGCCGCGAGCCGGAGCGCGTCAGGGCCGCGAGCCGGAGCGCGTCAGGGCCGCGAGCCGGAGCACGGTGGGGTGCCGGGTCGGTATGGCCGGCCGGGGGCTCGGCGTCCGGTGTCAGGTCAATTCCGTCACAGCGGTTGG
>CAZIIX010000004.1:0-12504 GCA_964539345.1 uncultured Actinomycetes bacterium
TGCCGGAGCCGCCGCCGGACTCGACCACGTCCGGATACAGCGTGCCCTGCACGAGGAACCTGACCTGACTGCCGGTCCCGGACTCGGTCACCAGCTCGGCCGCGGCCGATTCGAAGGTCCGGATGAACTCCCGTCCGATGATCTTGCGCTTGGCCTCCGGCTCCGTCACGCCGGCCAGCGCATCGAGGAACGTCTTTGCGGCATCCACCGTCACCAACCGGATCCCGGTGGCGGCCACGTAGTCCCGCTCCACCTGCTCACGCTCGCCGGCGCGCAGCAGACCGTGGTCGACGAACACGCAGGTGAGCTGGTCGCCGACCGCGCGATGCACGATGGCGGCCGCCACCGCGGAGTCGACCCCGCCGGACAGCCCGCAGATCACCCGCGCGTCACCGACCCGGGCGCGCACCGCCTCGACCTGCTCGGCGAGGATACTGCTGGCGGTCCAGTCCGGGGTCAGCCCCGCGATGTCGTAGAGGAAGTGCTCGAGGATGCGCTGGCCGTGCTCGGTGTGCAGCACCTCCGGATGGAATTGCACCCCGGCCAGCCGGGCGGCGACGTTCTCGAATGCGGCGACCGGGGTGTGGTCGGTACTGGCGATGACGGAGAATCCGCCGGGGGCGCGCACCACGGCGTCCCCGTGGCTCATCCACACGGTGAAGCAGTCCGGCAGCTCCGCCAACAGCGTCGAGGGGGCGTCGGAGACCGCCAGCTCGGTGGCGCCGTACTCCCGTCGGCCGGTGCGGTCGACCGTGCCGCCCAGGGCCTGCGTCATCGCCTGGAATCCGTAGCAGATGCCCAGCACGGGCACGCCCGCCTCGAACAGGGCGGGATCCACGGCCGGGGCGCCGGCCACATACACGCTGGAGGGCCCGCCGGAGAGCACGATCGCGGCAGGATCCTTGGCGAGCATCTCGGCGACCGGCATGGCGGACGGCACGATCTCGGAGAACAGTTGGGCCTCACGGACCCGGCGGGCGATCAGTTGCGCGTACTGCGCGCCGAAATCGACTACCAGGACGGGGCGATGCGGCGACTGGGCGGGGTCCATCGGTTGTCCCTTTCACGACGGTGCACCGGTACGGCGGAACCCTGGCCACCGTCGTCGGTCGACGAGTACGAGTCTACGACGTGGCGGATGCGACGCCGTCGGCCCATGCACCGGCGAGCATCATCGATCGCAGTCGCCAGTCGTCGTCGACGACCAGCAGGTCCGCAACCAGACCGGATCGGATGGTGCCGATCCGCCGGTCGAGGCCGAGGAACGTCGCGGGCACCCGGGTGGCGGCGCCCACGGCGTCCACGACGTCCAGGCCGACGTCGACGATGGCGCGCCGCAACGCGCGGTCCATCGTCAGCGTCGAGCCGGCGATCGACCCGCCGTCGGACAGCCGCGCGACGCCGCCGACCACGTCGACGTCCAGCGACCCGAGCAGGTAGTGGCCGTCGGCGGCGCAGGCGGCCGACATGGCGTCGGTGACCAGGGCCAGCCGGTCCGGCGCGATGGCGTGCAGCAGCCGCACGGTCGCGTCGTGCAGGTGCACACCGTCATTGATGGCCTCCAGGATCGCGCCGGCGTCCCGCGCGGCGGCGATGACCCCGGGGTCGCGGTGGTGCAGCGGACGCATGGCGTTGAAGGCGTGCGTGACGATATCGGCGCCCGCCTCGAACGCCGCGCTCGCCTGCGCGTAGTCGGCGTCGGTGTGGCCCACGGCGGCGTGCACCCCGTTGCCGACCATGGCACGGACCAGGTCCAGGCCGCCGGGAAGCTCGGGGGCCGCGGTGATCATGCGGACGCGGCCGTCACCGGCAGCCAGGAACCGGTCGAGTACGGCGGTGTCCGGGTCGAGCAGCTTCGCCGGATCGTGGGCGCCGCGTCGGCCCTCGGCGAGGAATGGGCCCTCCAGGTGGATCCCGAGGATGCGCGGGTCCTGCTCGGCGGCCGCGACGGCGCCGCCGATGGCGGCAATCATGTCATCCGGGGAGGCGGTGATCAGCGACACGAGGGTGGAGGTGGTGCCGTGCCGGCGGTGCGCGGCCGTCGCGGTCGCGATCGCCTCGGCGCCGTCGTCATATCCGGCGGTGGCCGCTCCGTGGACGTGCAGGTCGATCAGTCCGGGAATGAGGTAGCCGCCGCCGAGGTCGATGCGGTCGGCGACCGCGAGGATGTCTGTGACGATCGGTCCCTGGCGAACGGCGTGGCCGGGCTCGTCGAGCACCGCGACGATCATGCCGTCGGCGACGAGCACCTGGCCGCGCTCGAGCACCGCATCGGCGGTCACGACCTTGGCCCCGGTGAGCAGCAGCGGCGGCGGGCCCGGGCGGCCGGGCGGGGTCTCGGTCATCGCGCTGTCCTTTCCTCGAAGGGGGCGGGCTGCCCCAGCATGTCCCACGCCCGCAGCGCCGCGCCGACCAGGCCGGCACGGTCACCGAGGACGGCGGCACGGACGGGTGGTGGCGACCGGAACGTCAGCAGCCCGGGCAGCATGGCGCGCAGCGGATCGAGCAGGGTGGCTCCGGCCAGCGACAGTCCGCCACCGATGACGAGGCAGCCGGGGTCGACCAGCACGATCTGCGCGGCCAGCGCCTCGGCGAGCGCGGTGACGGCATCCGCCCACACCGCCCGGGCGGTCGGATCACCGTCATCGACGAGCCGGGCCACGTCCGCGGCGCTCGCCCGCGACCGGGAGCGGCGCCGGTAGGCGGCGGCGATCCGTGATGCGGAGGCGATCGTCTCGAGACAGCCGCGGTTGCCGCAGTTGCATCGCGGGCCACCGCGCCGGACGACCAGGTGACCGATCTCCCCCGCTTGCCCGGTGGCGCCGTCATCGACCACGCCGGCGCGGACGTGCCCGCCGGCGATGCCGGTACCGATCGCCAGGAAGTACACCGAGTCCGCGCCCAGGCCGGCCCCGAGCCGGGCCTCGGCCAGGGCTCCGTTGCGCACATCGTGGCCGAGCACCGCCGGCAGCCCGAGCCGGTCGGTCAACAACGCGGTGAACGGCACGTCCCGCCAGCCGAGATTGGCGGCGTAACGGGCGATCCCGCTGCTGGACTCGACGATGCCCGGCACGCCGACGCCGACGGCGGCCACGCCGCCGCGCTCGGCCAGTCCGGCGGCGACGGCGACGATCGTGTCGACCACGGCCTGCGGACCGCGGCGGACGGGGGTGCGATGCCGCTCCTCATGGTGGACGGACCCGTCCGGGTACACCAGACCCGCCTTGATGACGGTGCCGCCCACGTCCAGCGCGGCGATCAGCGATCCGCCCGGCGGCGCGTCGGGTCTGCTGGCGGCGGCGTCCAGCGCAGGTGGGTGCGTCATGCTGTGACGATCAGTCCCACCTTCTGGAACTCCTTCAGGTCGGAGTAGCCGGACTTGGCCATCGCCCTGCGCAGCGCACCGAACAGGTTCGACCGGCCCTGCGCCTCCCGGGCCGGGCCGAAGAACAGGGTCTCCAGCGGGGTGTCGGCCAGTCCGCACAGCTGCGGGAAACCGCGGGGCATGACCGGATGGGACGCCTGATGGGGCCAGTACCAGCCGCGGGCGGGCGCCGCATCGCAGGCGGCCAATGACTCGCCGAGCATTACCGCGTCGGCGCCGCAGGCGATGGCCTTGGCGATGTCGGCGCTGGTGGCGATGTCGCCGGCGGCGATGACATGCACGTAGCGCCCGCCGGTCTCATCGAGGTACTCGCGGCGGGCGGCGGCGGCGTTCGCGATCGCGGTGGCCATCGGCACCGCGATCCCGAGCACCTCGTCGGTGGTGGACGCGGCGCCGGCGCCGGTGCCCACGATCACGCCGGCCGCCCCGGTGCGCATCAGATGGATGGCGGTCTGGTAGTTCGTCGCGCCGCCGACGATCACCGGCACGTCGAGATCGGCGATGAACGATTTCAGGTTGAGCGGTTCACCGCCGCGCTGCACGTGTTCGGCCGAGACGATGGTCCCCTGGATCACCAGCAGCTCGGCCCCCGCCGCGATGACCTGCGGCGCCAGGTCCGCCGCGTTCTGCGGCGACACCCGCACCGCGACGGTGCTGCCGCCGTCCTTGAGCGCGCCGATCGCCGCGGCCAGCAGATCCTCCCGGATGGGTGCGGCATAGGCGCGCTGCAACGCGGCGGTGGCCGCATCCGGATCCTCGTCATCGGCGGCGATGCGCACGATCTCGTCGATGACCACCCCGGCGTCCTCGTGCCGGGAGGCGATGCCCTCGGCGTTGATCACGCCCAGCCCGCCGAGCCGGCCGACCTCGACCGCGACGGCCGGTGAGGCCACCGCGTCCGAGGAGTCCATCACCAGCGGGATCTCGAAGCGGTAGGCGTCGATCTGCCAGACCGTGGAGACCTCGGACGAGGATCGGGTCCGGCGGGACGGGACGATGGCGATGTCGGTGAGGTCGAAGGCGCGATCGGCCTGCCGCCCGATACCGATTTCCACACTGTCCGGCATGCTCTCTCCTGTCTGTGCGCAGCCGTCGCGGACGGCATCCCCAGGCGGGTCCCGCCCCCGGCGGCCGGGCGATCCGGCACGGGCGCGCCGGGGCGGGTCCGCGGCGGGGCGCGGGCGAAGCGTCTAGTGGTCGAAGTAGTTGGGCGATTCCGCGGTGATCGTGATGTCGTGCGGGTGGGATTCGCGCAGGCCGGCGGAGGTGATCCGGACGACCTTCGCCTGCTGGAGCTCGTCGATGGTGTGCGAGCCCGTGTACCCCATCGAGGCACGGAGCCCACCGACCAGTTGGTGGACCACGTCGGCCAGCCGACCGCGGTAGGGGACGCGGCCCTCGATCCCCTCGGGGACCAGCTTGTCGTCGCTGAGCACGTCGTGCTGGCCGTACCGCCCGCGCGAGTAGCCGCCGGCGACCGGCCCGGCGTCAGCTGCCCGAGGGTGGTTCGCGCTGCCGACCGGATTGCGCGAACTGCCGTTCGAGCGGGAGCGCATGGCGCCCAGCGAACCCATCCCGCGGTAGGTCTTGTACTGCTTGCCGGCGACGAAGATCAGCTCCCCCGGTGACTCCTCCACACCGGCCAGCAGCGATCCGAGCATCACCGTGCTGGCGCCCGCCGCGATGGCCTTGGCGATGTCCCCGGAGTACTGCAGTCCACCGTCGCCGATCAGCGGGACGCCGGCGGGCCGGCACGCCTTGGCCGCCTCGCTGATTGCGGTCACCTGCGGAACACCGATGCCGGCCACCACTCGGGTGGTGCAGATCGATCCCGGGCCGACGCCGACCTTGACGGCGTCCGCTCCCGCGTCGATCAGCGACTGGGCCCCGGCCCGGGTCGCCACGTTGCCGCCGATGACGTCGACCGTGTCACCGACCTCCTTGACCAGCCGACTGACCATGTCGGCCACCGCCCGGGAGTGCCCGTGCGCGGTATCGACGGTGAGCACGTCCACGCCCGCGTCCACCAGGCCCATGGCGCGGTCGAACGCGGCGTCCCCGACGCTGACCGCCGCAGCCACCAGCAGCCGGCCCGATGCGTCCTTCGCGGCCATCGGGTACTGCTCGGTCTTGACGAAGTCCTTGACGGTGATCAGCCCGCGCAGCGTGCCGTCCGCGTCCACCAGCGGCAGCTTCTCGATCTTGTGGGTGCGCAACAGCTTCAGCGCCTCGTCCGGGTCGACCCCGACCGGGGCGGTCACTAGCGGCATGGGGGTCATGATGTCCCGGACGAGCCGGTGCACGTCCGTCTCGAAGCGCATGTCGCGGTTGGTGATGATGCCGACCAGGTGCCCGCGCTCGTCGGTCACCGGGACCCCGGAGATGCGGTAGCGGGCGCACAGCGCATCCGCGTCCGCCAGCGTGTCCTCGGGCGAGCACGTCACCGGATTGGTCACCATGCCGGCCTCGGACCGCTTGACGGTCTCGACCTGCGCGGCCTGGTCGTCCGGCGGCATGTTGTAGTGCACGACGCCGATCCCGCCCTGCCGGGCCATCGCGATGGCCATCCGTGACTCGGTCACGGTGTCCATGGCGCTGGAGACCAGCGGCGTGTTCAGCCGCACGCGCCGGGTCAGGTTGGTTGCGGTGTCGGCCTCGCTGGGGATCAGATCCGACTCGTCCGGCAGCAGCAGGATGTCGTCATAGGTCAGGCCGACGAAGGCGAACTTGTCCTCGATCGCCCCGGGGGACGCGGCCGGCGGGTCGGTGGGTGATGCAGGTGTCATCGTCAGGGCCTTCCCGGCCGTGCTGCGGATCGGTGGATGGAGCGGCGACACGACCAGGTTCCATCGTAGGACGTGCGCGCAGCGCCTCAGATCACCAGTCCCCGGCGGAAACCGACCGCCACCGCCTGTGCCCGGTCGCGCACCCCGAGCTTGCGGAACAGCCGTCGCGCGTGCGTCTTGACGGTGTCCTCGGACAGGAACAGCTCGTGTCCGATCTCCCCGTTCGAGTGGCCCTGGCTCATCCCGCGCAGCACCTGCAGCTCCCGCTCGGTCAGCGGCGCGTCGCCCTCTCCGGTGCCGCCCGGGGAGGGCGACCCGGGGTTGGTCAGGGTGTTGGCCAGCGCGGCGAGCAATTCCGGTCCGGTCGCATCCCACCGGAGGAAGCCGCGTGCCCCACAGGCTATTGCGGCCGCGATCGAGGGCGTGTCGTCCGGTGAGCCGAACACGATGACCACCGCCGACGGGTGCATCGCCAGCAGTCGCCGGGTCGCCTCGATACCGGTGGTCAGCGCCCGTTGTGTTCCGATCAGCACCACGTCCGCCGGCTCGCGCCCGTACCGGGACAGCAGTTCGTCACCGCTGGACACGGAGTCGATCTCGTCGACGGACGGGACCGCGGACATGACACGGTTGAGCGATTCGCGGGCGCTGCGCCGGTCGTCACAAATCAGAACACTCGTCATGAGTCTCCCTCGGATAGCCACGACCGTCGGTCTCGCCCGGCGGTCTCGACTGGTTCTCTATCTGTTGACCGGAGGATCCCCGTATCGCAACCCGATCGGATGTACACCCCTCGGTTGAGGTACCTGCCAACCGGGTGGTGTCACCCATCGTAGTGGACATTGTGCGTTGTGACACTTTCCGTTCGGATAGTCCTGTACTCGGCCGGACTAACCTGCGGATTCCGCGCGATGAGGCGGCGGGCCGGGAATGACGAAAATCATTCTCATGATCAACACTCTTGATCATCTTCCGCGCGCGATCTATGGTCAGAGCAATTGCAGTCCCGGCGTCAGTGCGCTCCCGTGGAAGCACAGACGGCGGTCGCACGGCCCGTCCGGCGCCGTGCGAGCCGCATCGCCCTTCCACGCGTGCATCCGCACCGGGCCGACGTGGTAAGGGGAACGTGATGGCCGATACACGACGTCTTCCTGGTCCCAACGCAGATATCTGGGATTGGCAGCTGCACGCGGCATGCCGAGGAATGTCGAGCGCTTATTTCTTCCACCCGGAAGGGGAACGCGGTCCCGCACGTGCGCGGCGTGAGGCCAAGGCGAAGGCCGTGTGCTCCCGCTGTCCGGCGCTGCTGGAGTGCCGTCGCCATGCGCTGGCCGTCCATGAGCCGTACGGGATCTGGGGGGGCCTGAGCGAGAGCGAGCGTCAGCAGCTCATCGCCGCCGGCGCGTAGCGACCGCCGCTGGTTCTCGGCGGCACGGTCCCGCCGGTCGTCTCGGCGGCACGGTCCCGCCGGTCGTCTCGGCATCGTCCGCTGGTGCCGGGTGCGGATGTCAGGCATCCGCACCCGGCCCGCGGTTCGACTCAGTGCTGGTGCGATCCGCCGTCGCCCTGGTCCTCCGGGATGTCGGTAACGGTGGACTCCGTGGTCAGCACCATGCCCGCGATGGACGTCGCGTTCTCCACCGCTGATCGAGTGACCATCACCGGGTCGACGACGCCGGCGGCCAGCAGGTCCTCGAACTCGCCGGTCGCCGCGTTGTACCCGTGGTTCGGCGCCGCGTCGGCGAGGCGCGACACGATGATCGAGCCCTCGGCGCCGGCGTTGGCGGCGATCCAGTACGCCGGTGCCACCAGCGCCTTGCGCACGATGGCCACACCCAGCGCCTGGTCCCCGGACAGGCCGAGCCCGTCGGCCAACGCGCCGGCCGCCCGCACCAACGCGGTACCGCCACCGGGGATGATCCCCTCGGCAACGGCGGCCTTGGTCGCCGACACCGCGTCCTCGATCCGGTGCTTGCGCTCCTTGGCCTCGGTCTCCGTCGCAGCGCCGACCTTGACGACCGCCACGCCGCCGGCCAGCTTCGCCAGCCGCTCCTGCAGCTTCTCGCGGTCCCAATCGGACGTCGTGGTCTCGATGTCGCGGCGGATCTGATCCACCCGGTCGGCCACCGCGTCCTTCGATCCGCCGCCGTCGACCAGCGTGGTGGTGTCCTTGGTGACCACGACGCGCCGCACCGAACCGAGCACCTCGGTGCCGACCTCGGAGAGCTTCAGACCGACCTCGGAGGAGACCACCTCGGCCCCGGTCGCGATCGCCAGATCCTGCATGAACGCCTTGCGACGGTCGCCGAAGAACGGCGACTTGACCGCCGCGGCCTTGATCGTCTTGCGCAGCGCGTTGACGGTCAGCGCGGCCAGCGCCTCGCCCTCCACGTCCTCGGCGACGATCAGCAGCGGACGGGAGTCGGCGACGACCTTCTCCAGCAGCGGCAGCAGATCCGTCAGGGCCGAGATCTTCTCGCGCACCAGCAGGACGGCAGCGTCCTCGAGCACGGCCTCACTGGCCTCGGCGTCCGTGACGAAGTACGGCGAGATGAAGCCCTTGTCGAACTGCATCCCCTCGGTGAAGTCGAGTTCCGTGGTCAGCCCGGAGGACTCCTCCACCGTGACGACGCCGTCCGCCCCGACCTTCTCCACGGCCTCGCCGATCAGCGCGCCGATCTCCTCGTCGCGGGAGGCGATGGTGGCGACCTGGCGGACCCGCTCGTGGTCGCCGGCCACCGGTGTGGCGAGCTCGGCGAGGACGTCGCCCACCTTGGCCGCGGCCAGACCGATGCCGATGCGCAGTGCCATCGGGTCCGCGCCGGCCTGCACGTTGCGCAGTCCCTCCCGGATCAGCGCCTGGGCGAGCACGGTGGCCGTCGTGGTGCCGTCGCCGGCCACGTCGTTGGTCTTGGTGGCGGCGGTCTTGGCGAGCTGGGCGCCGAGGTTCTCGTGCGGATCGTCCAGTTCGATCTCGCGGGCGATGGTGACACCGTCGTTGGTCACCAGTGGTCCGCCGAACTTCTTGTCCAGCACGACATTGCGGCCGCGCGGGCCAAGGGTGACCTTGACGGCGTCGGCCAATTTGTCCACACCGCGCTGCAGCGCCGTGCGCGCGGTGGTATCGAAGCTGATCTGCTTCGCCATAGTTGTCTACCCATCCTTCACAGTGGAATCAGCGACAGTGCGCAATAGGGAGCGGCGCGACACGTCGGTGGGATCGTCGGGCCGCAATGCGGTACGCCCCGGCGCCGCGAACGCGGGCCGGGGCGTACCGGGTGCCTGGCGGCAGACCGCGATCGGCCCGCCGCTGGATCACTTGGTGATCTTGGCCAGCACGTCACGGGCCGAAAGGATCAGGTACTCCTCGCCGGAGTACTTCACCTCGGTGCCGCCGTACTTCGAGTAGATGACGACGTCGCCCTCGGCAACGTCCAGCGGGACCCGGTTGCCATTGTCGTCAACACGACCCGGGCCGACCGCCAGAACGGTACCTTCCTGCGGCTTTTCCTTGGCAGTGTCGGGGATGACGATGCCAGAAGCAGTCGTCGTCTCGGCCTCATTGGCCTGGACGAGGATCTTGTCCTCGAGCGGCTGAATGTTCACGCTCGCCACGGTGTGACCTCCCCCTTCTGGGGTTCGATACTTCGATTGGACTGGAATGCCCACCCGTCACCGGACTCGTCGTCGCGGGTGCCGAGCCGAGGTTCCCGGCGGACAACTAGCACTCTAATAGTGAGAGTGCCAATTCTCAACTACCGGGTCCGAGGTGCCGCCGTCGCGGGCTCGCTCACCGGGCACGCACGATCTCCACCGGCAGCCCGGGGTCGGCGGTGAGCCGCGGCGAGGACGGCACCGCTCCCGCGGCGGCCACGTGGGCGCCGATCGCGGCGATCATCGCCCCGTTGTCCGTGCACAGCCCGATCCGCGGCACCCGCAGAGCGATCGCCGCGGCGGCGCAGCGCTCGGCCGCGAGTGCGCGCAACCGTCCATTGGCGGCGACTCCCCCGGCCACCACCACGGTCTCGATGCCCAGGTCGGTGGCCGCCCGCACGGTCTTGGCGGTCAGCACATCGGCCACCGCTTCCTGGAAGGAGGCGCACACGTCCGCGACCGGCACGTCGTGGCCGTCCCGTCGCAGCGACTCCACCCGGCGGGCGACCGCCGTCTTCAACCCGGAGAAGGAGAAGTCGTACCGGTGCCGTTCGGCGTCCTTGGCTGCGGTCAGCCCGCGCGGGAAGTCGAACGCGGTCGGGTCCCCGTCGCCGGCCAGTCTGTCGATGACGGGGCCGCCGGGGTAGCCGAGATCGAGCAGCCGCGCCACCTTGTCGTACGCCTCGCCGGCGGCGTCATCGATGGTGGTGCCCAGTTCGGTGATCGCGTCCGGCATATCGCCGGCCAGGCTGCGGATGAGCAGCAGCTGGGTGTGCCCGCCCGAGACCAGCAGCGCCAGAGCAGGTGTCGGCAGCGGGCCGTGTTCCAGGGTGTCCGCGGCAACATGCCCGGCCAGGTGGTTGACGCCGAACAGCGGCACGTCCCAGGCGGCTGCGTAGGCCTTCGCGGCGGCGACGCCGACCAGCAGCGAGCCGGCCAGACCGGGCCCGGAGGTGACGGCCACCGCATCGACGTCGCGCGGGGTCAGGCCGGCGTCCTCGAACGCGCGGTGCACGGTGGGTACCAGCGCATGCAGGTGGGCGCGGGAGGCGATCTCCGGAACGACACCACCGAAGCGGGCGTGCTCGTCCGCGCTGGACGCCAGAGCGTTGCCCAGCAGTTCCGGCCCCTCGTCGGTGATCCGCACGAAGCCGACACCGGTTTCGTCGCACGACGATTCGATGCCCATGATCACCGAACCGACCGGCAGGGCCACGCTCGGCGGGGCGCCGGCCATCGATGCGCCGGTCATGATCGCCCCTCCCGTCGCTCGGGGCCGCTCCGCACCATCGTGTAGGCATCCGCCCCGCTGGGCCGGTAGTAGCGGCGCCGGATCCCCACGCGGCGGAACCCGTGCGCCTCGTACAGCGCGATCGCGGCACCGTTGTCGCAGCGGACGTCCAGCATCACCGGCAGATCTCCTGCCGCATCGAGCATGTCGCGCAGCAGGGCACGGCCATATCCGCGCCGCCGCGCGGCGGGCGCCACCCCGATCGTCTGGACGTCGGCGACGTCCGGGCCGACGGCCAGACCCGCGTAGCCCAGCACGGTACCGTCCTCGCCGCGCAGCACCCGATAGCGGTGGCCGGCGGCCAGCTCCGACCAGAACGCTGCCGCGCTCCACGGCGAGTCTGTCGGGAACAGCTCCTCCTCGAGTGCCACCACGGCCTCGATGTCCCACCAGCGCATGGTTTCCGGCCGGGTGCGGCCCGGCCGCGGGGCGCTGCCGCGAGTCATCGTCATACCCCCCTGGTCTCGATCGTCGGCGGGGGCAGCACGGCCTTCGGAGCGGACGGCTCGGCCGCGTCCGGGCGGCGCAGGTACAGCGGAACGAGTGGGCCCGGGACCGCCCCGGTCAGCAGCGGCTGCAGGGCGCAGGCGACGAGCGCTCCGCTGCACGATCCGGTCGGCGCGAGGTGCGGCAGGTCCAGGATGTCGGCCACCAGCGACGTTCCTGCCCCCGTCATGGCGACGGGCTGGATCCCGTGCTCGGCCAGCAGGTCGTTCAGCGCGGCCGGGGCGGTCACGATCGGCCCGAGGCGGCGGGAGCCGTCGGAGCCGTATCCGGAGACGTAGACCTCGCGCCGTCGGGCATCGGTGATCACGAGGACATCGCCGGCGGCCTCGTGCCCGTCGGCGGCGAGCAGCATGGCGTCATGGCTGGGCGCACCGTGCACCGGGATCCGACGCGCATCGCCGAGCGCAGCGGCGGTGACCATCCCGACGCGCAGCCCGGTGAACGGCCCCGGCCCGATCCCCACCACCACCGCGTCCAGGTCGGCGATCGCGCGGCCGGCGTCCGCCAGCGCGCCGGTCGCCAGCGGCATCAGATGTTCCGCATGGCCGAAGGAGTCGGTGACCGTGCGCTCGGCCACGGTCCGCCACGGCCGCGGGGGCTCCGAGGCGCTGCCGGCCGCCATCAGCTCGGCGATCTCGTGCGGGCGCATGACGTCCACCACCCCGGCGGTCACCGTGGGGGTCGAGGTATCGAGCGCTAGTACCAACACGATCCTCGATGGTACGGCGTTCGCGGCAGCGTCAGCGGCACAGCCTGCCGATAGGGTCAGGAGCGCGACGGGTTCGGCGGGCGCGGCGCGGACCATCAGTTCCCGTTCTGGGTGTCTCAGCGCGGTCTCTGTGACGCGCTCAGACACCCACAACGGGAGAGCACGGCGGGCA
>CAZIIX010000004.1:12604-23601 GCA_964539345.1 uncultured Actinomycetes bacterium
GGAAGGACGCAGAGTGGTGCGGCGGACAGACCGGCAGGTGACGCTGGCACAGGTGGCACGGGCGGCCGGTGTGTCGCTAGCCACCGCCTCACGGGCGCTGCACGGGGCGTCCGGACGGACGGTGCACGCCGACCTGGCCGCCCGGGTGCGGCGCTCGGCCGAACGACTCGGTTACTCGGTCAATGCCTCCGCGCAGTCCATGGCGCGCGGGCGCACGACCACGGTCGGTCTGCTCGTGCACGACATCGCCGACCCGTACGCCGCGGAGATAGCCTCCGGGGTGATCGCCGGCGCCACCGCGCGCGGGTTGACCGTCACCATCGCCGCGACCGTGTCCGACCCGGCGCTGGAGCTGCGCCAGCTGCAGGTGCTGCAGGCCCAGCGGGTCGCGGCGGTGATCCTCGCCGGGTCCCGCTTCGCCGACGCCGATGTCGCCGATGCGGCCGCCGCCGTGCTGCGCACGATCGCAGCGCACGGCGGAAGGGTGGCCGCGATCGGCCGGAACCGGCTGGGCGTCAATACGGTCGCGGTCGGCAACACGGACGGCGCGCTCCGGTTGGCGCGCACGCTGCACTCGCTGGGCTACCGCCGGTTCGCGGTGCTCGCCGGTCCGGAGCAGATCGTGGCGAGCGAGGACCGGGTCGCCGGTTTCCGCGACGGTCTGCGCTCCTGCGGGGTGCGGCTGCCGACCGAGAACATCATCGGCGCGCAATACACCCGCGACGGCGGCTACGTGGCGATGACGGAGCTGCTGGACCGCGGCATCGACGTCGACGCGGTGTTCGCCGTCTCGGACGTGATGGCGGTCGGCGCGATGGCCGCGCTGCGCGAGCAGGGACACCGGGTGCCGGAGGACCTCGCCGTGGCCGGCTTCGACGACATCGTCACGCTGCGCGACGTGCAGCCGGCATTGACCACGGTGCGGTTGCCGCTGGCCGACATCGGCCGCCAGGCGCTGGAACTCGCGATGACCACGGACCCGGCGGCCGAGGCCGTGGTGCGGCCGGTGCGCGGCGAAGTGGTGGTCCGGGCCAGTACGCCCGTGCGCGCGGTGTAAGCCGGGTGGGAATCCGCGGCAGGGGCGAGGCAGTCCTGGCCGAGCATGACGACCCGTGTGCGGCTGCGTGACAACCCCGCGCGGCTCCCGGGCGTATGAGTACCGTGAGCGCGAACAGCAGGTCGCACGAGGACGGCGAGACCGGCCCGGCACCGACGACCGTGATCGATGGAGCGGAGTACGCCGATGACGCCGGGGGCACGCCGCCACGAATCGACGGGAATCCGACCTTGAGCGGGCTGTCGGACGACGATTTCGACGACCTCTACCGTCAGAGCTGGCATGCCATGGTCCATCTCGCGACGCTGCTCACGTCGAGCACGGCCGCTGCCGAGGACATCACCCAGGAGGCGTTCGCGGCCAGCTACCGGCGATGGCCGCGGATGACCGACCGCGCCGGTGCGGCCGCCTACATCCGCACCGCGGTCGTCAATGGCACCAGGTCCCATCATCGGCGGCAGCGGACCCGCCGGTTGTTCCTGCAGTCGGGTGCCGCCACCGACGGGGCGGTCGTCACAACCGAGGGAGCGATGACGGAGGCAGCGATGACGGAGGCCCTGGCGTTGCGGACCGCCGTGGCCGCACTGCCCCGGCGCCAGCGGGAGGTCGTGGTGCTGCGCTATTGGCTGGACCTGTCCGAAGCCGAGATCGCACGCACCCTGCGCGTCTCGCCCGGCACCGTGAAATCCAGTGCCGCACGCGGTCTGGCCCGGCTGGAGAACGTCGTGAGGAGCACACCATGAACTCGACACCACAGAACTCCACACCGCCGCCGTCGGAGTTCGAGCGGCGCCTGAAGGCCTCGCTCGGCGCGGGTGCTACCGACGCGCCGGCCCCGGATCCGGCGGAGATCCGCCGGCGTGCGGCGGGCGGGCGGACGCCGCCCGCGACCGGCCGACGACTCTGGGTGCCGGTGGGGGCGGCCGCGGTCGTGGCGGCGCTGGTGGTGACGATCGCCCTCGTGGCCGGCGGCGGACCGCGCGATGCGGCCGGGCCGGCGTCCGCACCTTCCACCTCGCCGGCGCCGACGAACGGCGCGACCGTGCCTGGCACGACGGGGCCGCAAACGTGGCCGTCATCGGGGGCGACGTCCGCGACGGCCGAGGCGGTCTTCCCGGCGGTGTGCCCCCCGACCCGCAAGTCCGGCGGCGTCGACCTCCCCGAGGCGGTGCAGCGGATGGGCGGCGACTGGTTCGGCCGCGACGACCTGTGGGTCAATATCCCGCGCACCATTCCGGAGGGCGGCACGAAGTTCGGCACCGTCACCCTGGACGACCACGGCGACTACACCGACGAGAAGGGCACCCCGAGCCTGACGGCGCAGCGCGTCGGCGGCACCGAGACCGCCACCGCGACGCTGCGGCCCAGCAACTATTCCTCGGAGGCCGTGCGTGGGCACACCGTCTACTTCTGGCCGACGGTGCTGGAGTTGCCGCGGGGCGGGACCTGGCTGGTCACGCAGACCCTCGGCGACACGAGGCTGCAGTACTGCGTCGCCGCGGGCAGTGACGCGAGCGGGAGTGCGGGCAGTGACACCGGCGCACGCGCCGAGGCGAGCGCGGGCAGCAGCAGCGCGAACGGAAGTGCGGGCAGCGACGCGAGCGGGAGTGCGGGCAGTGACACCGGCGCACGCGCCGAGGCGAGCGCGGGCACCGCCGCGAACCCGAGCGCCGCCCCCGCGGGTCCGTCGCCGGCGCGGTGCGTCGATGCGACCGGGCGCGAAACCGTGACGCAGGGGGTGCTGACCGCGGGACCGTTCATGGATGCTGCGCTCGCGCTCCCCGCGGGAACATCGACGCAGAAGCTCTGGGTCAGCTCACAGCGGCCCGGATCCGACGACGCCTTCGTCACGGTCACCGATCCGCACGGGGAGACCACCGCCGCGATCTGGAAGGGCGGCGAGGCGAGCATCCCCACCGCGCAGCAGTTCTTCGTCGACACGATCGGCCTGACCGTCTCCGGCCGCTACACGATCCACGTCCAGGTCGGGGCCGACACGATGTGCGTCACGGCCCGTTACTCGGTGGGGTGAGCCGCTCCGCGCCCACGCCATCCCACCCGTCTGAGCACAGTCCGTGCGCTCTGGGCACAGTTCCTGGGGTGTGCCCGGAGGATCGATGCTGTGCTCAGACGGATGGCGGCCCGCCGCCGCTGGGGTACAGGTGGCAGGCGACCTCGCCCACGCGCCCGGCCTGCGGCGTCAGCAGCGGCTCGCGGAACGGCGCGAGATCCAGCCGCAGCCCGCCCTTCTCGACCGTCATGCCGCGCAACGCGGTGAAGAACGGCTCGTCCGGGAAGTCCTGGTGGATCTGCAGGATGATGTCCTTGAGCGCCTCCGGATCGGAGCTGGGCACCAGCGACGTCGCCCCCTCCGGGGTCACCCGCGTCTCGACGTCCTCGATACCCTTGACCAGCGCGGACTCCTTCCGGTAGGTGTCCAGGTCGACCGACGTCCACCGCTGCTCGAGCAACGTGCTCAGGTCCCGGCCCTCCCAGCCGCAGCGGTCGAACGCCTTCGGGCAGCGGGGGTGGAACGCGCAACCCATGGGAGGCCGTGCCGCATCGGGGATCTCGCCGCGCGGAAGCTCGGTGACGGTGTCCTTGCGGTGCGATATGTCCGGGATGGCCTTGAGCAGCGCCTGGGTATAGGGGTGCGCGCGGGTACGGAACACCTCCTCCGCCGGTCCGAACTCCACGATCCGCCCCAGGTACATGATCGCGATGCGGTCGCAGAAGAACCGCGCCGAGGCGAGGTCGTGCGTGATGTACAGGAACGCGATGTCCAGGTCGCGGCGCAGCGATTCCATCAGGTCGAGCATCTTGGCCCGCACGCTCATGTCCAGCATGGAGATCGGCTCGTCCGCGATGAGCATCTCCGGGCCGAGGCAGATGGCCCGGGCGATGATGGCGCGCTGCTTCTGCCCGCCGGAGAGCTCCCCGGGGTACTTCGGGATGAACCGCTCGGCCGGACCGAGCCCGACCCGCTCGAGGGATTCGGTGATGATGCGCGGCCGCTCCCCCTCCGGGACGCGGTGGATGCGCAACGCGTCGGCGATACCGTCACCGATCGTCATCGTGGGGTTCAGGGCCGCCGCCGGGTCCTGGAAGATCATCTGGATCTTCTGCCGGTACGGGCGGAACTCGCCGTCACCCATCCCGGAGATGACGGTGTCCCGATAGCGGACCTCTCCCCCGGTGACCGGCGCGAGCCCCAGGATGGCACGTCCCAGGGTGGACTTGCCCGACCCGGATTCGCCCACCAGGCCGACGATCTCGCCCGGTTGGAGCTCCAGTGAGACACCGTCCAGCGCCTTGACGACGCCGGTCGAGGCGCCGAACAGCCTGCCGATCGACGATCCGCCCAGGGGGTAGTGCACGGAGGTGTTGCGCAGCGACACGAGCGGCGCCGTCGCGTCCTCCGTCATCGCCGTCGCGTCCTCCGTCATCGCCGCGGTGCCCGCTGCCGGGGCTGCGTCATGCTTCATCTGCCACCTCGAGTTCCGCCCGCTGCAATGGTTCACGTTCGGCGTCGGTGAGGGTGTCGTCGAACAGGTGACACTCCACGGTGCGCCCGTCGACGTCCAGCGGCAGCGGCGCACGCTGCGGGCAGATCGTCATCGCGAACGGGCAGCGCGCCGTGAAGCGGCACCCCGAGGGCAGGTCGCCCAGATCCGGCGGCGCACCGGGAATGCTGGTCAGCTCGGTCGTCTCCAGCGAGATCGTCGCGCCCAGCAGCGCCCGGGTGTAGGGGTGCTTGGGGTCGTCGAACACCTCGGCGACCGTCCCCTGCTCGACGATGCGTCCGGCGTACATCACCGCGACCCGGTCGCACACCCGCCCGACGATGCCCAGGTTGTGCGTGATCAGCATCATCGCCGGGTGGAACGTGTCGCGGATCTGTCCGAGCACCTCCACGATCTGCGCCTCCACCAGCACGTCCAGCGCCGTGGTCGGCTCATCGGCCACCACGAACTCCGGCCGCATGGACAGCGCCAGGGCGATCATGATGCGTTGCCGCATGCCTCCGGAGAACTCGTGCGGGTAGTTCTTGTACCGGGACGGCGGGATGCCCAGCGCGCGCAGCGATTCCATGGCGCGCTCGTCGGCCTGCCGCCGGGACAGCTTCTCGTGCGCGCGCAGCGCCTCGCGGAAGTGGTCGGAGACGCGCATCAGCGGGTTGAGGCGGGTCATCGGCTCCTGGAAGATCATGCCCAGACCGGCGCCGCGGACCCGCTGCCAGTCGCGCGGCGAGTTCTCCAGCATGTCGGTGCCCTTGAACCGCAGTTGCCCGTCGACGCCGGCGGTGGACGGTGTCAGACCGAGCATCGCGCGGCCGAGTGTCGATTTGCCGCAGCCGGATTCGCCGACCAGGCCGAGCACCTCCCCGCGTCGGAGGTCGAAGCTGACGCCGTCGACCGCCTTGACCGGCCCACCGACGCCCGCGTACCAGACCCGCAGGTCGTCCACGGACAGCACGGTCTCCGCCCCGGGGGAGCCCCCGTCCGATTCGGCCGCCGAGCCTGCCGGGCCTGCCGAGCCGGCCGGGACCGCCGCGGCATCGGCATCGCGACGCGCCTGGGTGGCCGCATCGACCGTGGAGCGGTGCGAGGCGATCTTGGCCGGCAGGATGACCTGGCGCAGCCGGCGGCTGCGCAACAACGGATCGACGATGTCGTTGAGGCTCTCGCCGATCAGCGACAGCCCGAGCACCAGCAGCACGATCGCGCCGCCCGGGAACACAGCGGTCCACCAGATACCGGAGGCCATGTCGGGCAGCGCCTTGTTGAGCTGGTAGCCCCACTCCGAGGCGGCGGACGGCTCGATGCCGAATCCGAGGAAGCCCAGACCGGCCAACGTCAGGATCGCGTCGGCGCCGTTGATGGTGGCGATGATCGGCACCGACTGGACGACGTTGCCGAACACGTAACGGCGCATGACGGCCCCGCGCCGCGCGCCCAGTGCGCGAGCCGCCTCCACATAGGGCCGTTCCCGGACGGACACCGTCGCGTTGCGCACCACCCGGAAGTACTGCGGGACATACACCACGGTCAGGGCCACCGACGCCGCCAGGATGCCGCCACCCTCGCTGGACTTGCCGCCGACGACGGCGATCGACACCACGATGGCCAGCAACAGCGACGGGAACGCGAACAGCGCGTCGGTGATCAGCACCAGCACCCGGTCGAGCCAGCCGCCGATGTAGCCGGAGATCAACCCGAGCGGGACACCGACGACGATCGCCAGGATCACCGACAGCAGCACGACCTCCAGCGCGGTGCGGGACCCGTAGACGACCTGGGAGAACACATCGACACCGCTGGCGTTCGCGGTACCGAACAGGTGCGCGCCGCTCGGTGGCGACTTGGTCGGGAAGTCCACGCCGTTGGCGGAGTTGTCGTTGAAGCCGTAGGGGGCGATCCAGGGCGCGAACACCGCCAGCACGGTGAAGAACAGCACGGTGACCGCACCGGTCGCGAGCATGCCCATCTGGACGCCGCCGGCCTGCCGCAGCGTCGCCCACGCGCGGGTCAGCGGCCGGTCCTTCTTCGTCCCCGGGCCTTCCGTGACGGGGCCGCCGCCGAGCGCCCCCGCGACCAGTTCGGTGCTCATTGGTATCTCACCCTCGGGTCGATCAACGCGGTGATGACGTCGATCAGGAAGCTGGCCAACACGACGACCACCGCCATCACGGTCACGATGCCCTGCACCGCGACGAAGTCGCGTTTGGTGAGGTAGTCGGCGAGCATGTAGCCCAGCCCCTGCCATTCGAACGTCTTCTCGGTCAGGATGGCGCCGCCGAGCAGCAGCGCCGCCTGCAGGCCCATGACCGTGACGACCGGCACCATCGCGTTCTTGAACGCATGCTTGCGGTTGATGCGGCCCTCCTTGATGCCGCGGGCCCGGGCCGCCTCGACGTAGTCGTCCTTCATCGTCTGCAGCAGGTTGGTGCGCACCAGCCGCAGGAAGATGCCACCGACCAGGAGCCCGAGCGTGATCGCCGGCATGATCGTGTGGTGGATGACGTCCCAGATGTATCCCGGGTCGCCATAGAGGATCGCATCGATGATGTAGATGTTCGTCTTGGGCTTGACATTGCTGATCGCCAGGCGGGTGCCCGGATCGGCCCGTCCGTAGACCGGGAGCCAATTGAGCCACACCGAGAACACCAGCTTGCCGAGCAGCCCGACGAAGAACACCGGCGCGGCGTAGAACAGGACGCCGGAGATGCGCAGGAACACGTCCGGGATGCGGTCGCGATGCCGGGCGGCGACGCGACCCAGCGGGATCCCGATCGCCAGCGCGACCAGGAACGCCCAGAAGGCCAGTTCCAGGGTCGCCGCGCCGTTGACCAGCAGCACCTCCGACACCGGGCGGTTGTCGGTGACGGTGGTTCCCAGGTTGCCGTGCAGCAGCTGCCAGAGGTAGTCGCCGTACTGCACGATGATCGGCCGGTCGAAGCCCGCCTCGTGGATGCGCTCCTGGAGCTGTTCGGGGGGCAGTCGTCCGCCGAGCGCGGCGGAGATGGGATCGCCGATGCCGCGCATCAGGAAGAACACCAGCGTGATCAGGATCCAGACCATCGGGATGACCAGGGCCAGCCGGGTCAACAGGTACCGCGGTAGGGATCCTGCTCGCGCCGTCGTACTGCTCACGTTCTGTTACTCACTAGCCCTCGTCCTCCTGCCGGTCATGAGCGAACGCGGGGGGCAGGAGAGCCTCCTACCCCCCACGTCGGTCATGCGGTGATCAGGAGTTCTTGCCGATCACCCAGAAGCGGAACAGGAACGTCGGATCGAGGGTCTTGTCGATGCCGGTGATGTTCGTCCCGGACACCGCGATCTGCTTGCCGGTCAGCAGCGGCAGAGTGGGCATCTGGCCCTGGGCCGAGATCTCCTGGATCTGCTTGATCGCATCGATCCGGGCGTCTCCCGACTCGGTCTGCTCCTGCTTGACCAGCGGCAGGATCTTGTCCTTGTCGCAGGGCCGCGTTCCCTCCTCGGCATCGGCGTCGCAGTAGTGCGCGCCGACGAAGTTGCCGGGGATCAGGAACGGGGTGAGGTAGGTGTCCGCATCCGGGAAGTCCGGGTACCAGCCGAGCTGGTAGATCGGGTAGGCGTCCTGGGTGCGTTCCTTGTTGTACTGCGTCCACTCGGTCGACTGCAGATCCACCTTGAACAGGCCGGTCTCCTCGAGCTGGCGCTTGATCTCGCCGTACTCATCGGCCGAGGCGGAGCCGTAGTGGTCCGGGTTGTACTGGATCGGCAGCGTCACCGGCGTGGACACCCCGGCGTCCGAGAGCTCCTTGGCCGCGGCATCCTTGTCCGGGGATGCCCCGAACTCCTCCTTGAACGCATCCACGTGGCCGGGCAGCCCGTCCGGGATCATCGAGTAGGCGGGGGTGTACAGGCCCTGGTAGACCTGCGTGGCCAGCTTCTCCCGGTCGATCGAGTACGCGATGGCGCGGCGGATGGCGAGCTTCTGCGCATCGTCGTCGCCGGGCATGGTCTTGAAGTTGAAGACGATGTAGCGATCCTCGCCGCCGGGGCCGTCCCAGACCTTGACGTTGTCGTTGGTGCGCAGGTCGGCGATCGACTCGGCATCGAGCGTGCGCCAGGCAACGTCCACGTCGCCCTGCTGGACCGCCAGCTTCAGGTTCGACGCGTCGGTGAAGTACTGCAGGTTGACGCCGCCGTTGGCGACCTCGCCGCCGTTGCCGTTGTAGTTCGCGTTCGGCTTGAGCGAGACCAGGTCGTTCTTGGAGTAGGAGTCGATCTGGTAGGGGCCGGAGCCGATGACCTGCTCGTCCGGCAGCAGCGAGTCCGGCGGGAAGACCTTGGAGTCGACGATCGGGCCGGCGGAGGTGCCGAGCACGAACGGCCAGGTCTGGTCGTTCGGGTTGTTCAGCGTGAACACCACGGTCGAGTCATCGGTGGCCTCCACGGACTTCATGTTGCTCAGCAGCGAGGACGGCCCGTTCGGATCGTTGATGTCCACGACGCGCTGGAAGGAGAACGCGACGTCCTTGGCGGTCAGCGGATCGCCGTTGGTGAACGTCAGCCCGTCCTTGATGGTGCACGTGTAGGTCTGCCCGTCGTCGGTGAAGTCGCAGCTCTCCGCGGCGTCGGGCTGCGGCGTGGTCTCGCCGGACGGGATGTCCATCAGGAACTGGTAGAGCTGGACCTCCAACATCAACGAGCCGTTGTCGTAGGACCCGGCCGGGTCGAGCGAGACGACCTTGTCGGTGGTGCCGATCGAGATGGTGGCTCCGGTGTCGGCGTTCCCCGAGTCGCCGGCGTCCCCGCTCTCCGGACCCGACTCGCCGGTGTCGCCGGCATCGGTGCCGCCGTCGCCGGAGTCGCCGGAGTCGCCGGCCTGCCCCTGCGAGGTGGAATTGTTGTCGGACGCGCCGCTGGTGCCGCTGTCATCCGTTCGGCCGGCGCCACAGGCGGCGATGACCATTGCTGCCGTCACCCCCAGTGCGGTGGCGACGGCGAGTTTGGCGGACTTACGCACAAGTACCTCCTGAAGTTGAGGCTGACAGAAGCGTGCCGACACGGCGTGCCGCAATCGGGATGCGGATTCGGACCCTACTCCCTGACGCGGAGCCGGACGGCAGAGGTCTGCCGCATCGGTCCCGTATCGAACGCCTGTGGCATGCCTCCTTGACACGGTGATGGGGGAAACGATAGGGCATATCGACACTCATGTCCGCGCCCCAAGGTCACGAATAGGCATCAATCCCGCGTCGGGAATGCCGCCATGACGGCCGCGATGACCGTCTCCCATCGCGGTCCGGCAGCGGCGAACTCGGCCGATCTGCTGTCGTCCGGGTGGCGCTCCAGCCGGACCAACAGGTGGTCCTCGGCGAGCTGTTGCGCGCGACCCTCCCCCCACTCGACCACCACGGCGGCAGCGGTCAGATCGGTGTCCAGGTCCAGGTCGTCGAACTCGGTCGGGCCGGCCAGCCGGTAGGCGTCGACGTGCACCAGCGGTGTGCCGCGATCCGCCGGCCGGTGCACCCGGGCGATGACGAAGGTCGGCGACATGACGATGCCGGTCACGCCCATGCCGACGGCGATTCCCTTGGTGAGCACGGTCTTTCCGGCACCGAGGGAGCCGGCCAGTATGACGAGGTCCCCGGCCGTCAGCTGCTCGCCCAGGGCGACGCCGAGCCGGTGCGTGTCCTCGGCGGTCGGTAGCAGGATGCGCCTCATCGGGATGCTCCCTCCCCCCGTCCACCGGCGGCGGCGCGGCGCAGCAACCGCCGGAGCGCCTCGTTGACCGGGTCGGCCCGCTCCATCATGACCATGTGTCCGGCGCGCGGCACCGTCAGGAGCTCCGCGTCCGGGAGTTCCTCGGCCATGGCCCGCGACCGGGCGACCGGCGTCATCCTGTCACGCTCGCCGACGACGATGAGCACCGCCGTGCCGCTGCGGGCCAGGGTCGCCAGGGCGTGCTGCCGATCGTGGGAGAACAGCGCCGGGGCGAATTCGGCGATGACGTCGATCGGGGTGGCTGAGATCATCCGGTCCAGGTAGTCCACCAGCGGCGCCGGCACGTCCGGATCGGCGAACCCCAGCGCCCGGGTGAGCAGCCAGATCGCGTCGTGGCTGGCGCCGCGGCCGCGTTCGAACAGCCGCGGGTAGCGTCCGGCCGCCGACGCGACCAGCGGCAGTAGCGGATTGCTGCCGTTGAGCTGGAGCAGCCGCATCCCGGTGGGAACGGTTTCGTCGGCGCTGGTGGACAGCAGCGCGACACCGGCGATGCGGTCCGCGAACAGTGCCGGGTCCTGGTCGGCCAGTGCCAGGATCGCCATCCCGCCCATGGAGTGTCCGACCAGCACGACCGGGCCGGCCGGCGCCGCGGTGCCGATGACGGCGGCCAGGTCGCGGGCGAGGTCGTCGATCGTCGCGTGTCCGGGCGCGCCGCGGCTGGAGCG